>CAIVPF010000067.1 GCA_903907745.1 uncultured Cytophagaceae bacterium
TCCCTGATATTTCGTATTATTTTGGAAAATCAGACGGCAAAACCAAAATTAACGATTCGGATGATTTTTGTACTTGGTTATTAATGGAGGCTTTAGTTGCTACGGTGGCAGGTTCGGGTTTCGGTGCGCCGAATTGCATGCGAATTTCAACGGCCGCGGCGGATGAGCAATTGGAAGAGGCCTGTGAACGAATTAAAACGGCGGTAGCTAAATTGAAATAAGCTGTAAGCGCTTCTTGACAAAATAAAATTCAGGGAAAACCCCTGAATTTTTTATATTTACCCCCATGGAAATAATTGCGGTCCTTATTTTTGTTCTTGGATATCTAGCGATTGCCTTGGAACATCCGATTAAAATTAACAAAACGGCAAGCGCCCTCGTGACCGGTGTATTGGTTTGGTTGGTCTTTGCTTTTGTGAAGGCGCCTGCTGATTTCGGCTTATTGAGTCATCATTTAGCTAGCACGTCTGAAATTTTATTCTTTTTATTGGGGGCTATGACCTTGGTGGAATTGGTGGATGCGCATCAGGGATTCCGCTTTGTCAGCCAGTGGATTCGTACGAAGAATCCGGTTCAAATGCTTTGGGTGGTCGCCTTGATTACCTTTTTCCTTTCCTCGGTCTTAGATAATTTAACCACGGCGATTGTCATGGTGACGCTGCTTCGTAAACTGATTTCAGAAAAGGAAACTCGGAAATATTTTGTGGGTATCGTGGTGATTGCGGCGAATGCCGGGGGAGCTTGGTCGCCGATTGGCGATGTGACCACGACGATGTTGTGGATTGGTGGACAAATTTCCGCCTTGGGAATCATGAAAATATTGTTTATTCCTTCCATCATTTCCTTGCTGGTGCCGGTGGCGATTGCGTCGATTTGGGTGAAAAAAATGTCCCTAGGTCAGGCGGATCCACTTATTCCGATGGGCGCCAAAGAAGAAAAGGAAGGTCAAATTATGTTATTTGCGGGAGCTGCAAGTTTAATCGGCGTACCTATTTTTAAAACGCTGACGCATCTGCCGCCTTACATGGGAATCCTATTGGCCTTGGGCATGGTGTGGATGCTATCTGAGTTTTTGCATGCAGATAAGGATGAGGAGGAAAAGAAGGCCTTGACGGTTGGGCATGCCTTGAGTAAAATTGATACGTCAAGTGTCTTGTTTTTTCTCGGGATTTTGTTGGCCATTGGGGGTTTGGAATCCCTGGGTTATTTGGAAGCTTTGGCGACGAGCTTAGGAAATTGGGTTGGGAATCAATATCTGATTATTGGACTAATTGGTTTGGCTTCTTCGGTGGTGGACAATGTGCCTTTGGTGGCCGCGACGATGGGGATGTATTCATTGGCCGACTTCCCATTGGATCATGCCATGTGGGAATTTTTGGCGTTCTGTGCGGGTAC
Source organism: uncultured Cytophagaceae bacterium (assembly GCA_903907745.1). Taxonomy (GTDB): domain Bacteria; phylum Bacteroidota; class Bacteroidia; order Cytophagales; family Spirosomataceae; genus Aquirufa. The sequence goes on from CAIVPF010000067.1 coordinate 1,396, forward strand.
GGGAGGTAGTATTTTGATTATTGGATCAGCGGCCGGTGTGGCTGTGATGGGAATGGAAAAGATTGAATTTGGTTGGTATGCCAAAAAAATAGGTTTATTAGCCCTCATCGGATATCTCGCCGGAGCGGGAACTTATTTGTTACTCGTTTAAAAAGAATAATTCAAATTCGCTGCATAATAATTATTCCCAACCTGTGGGGTGAATCGCCATGCCGTATTTTTGAAAATCGCCGGTTTGATTTTAGGATAAAGCCAGGTAGCTAATTCTGCCGTTCCCATGCCGATCGCCGCTCCCATGAGAACATCCGTGGCCCAATGTTCATTGTTTGCCATGCGTAAAAAGGCCGTTGAACCCGCTAAGGTATATCCAGCGATGGCAATGATGGGATAATCTTCTCCGTATTCTTTGGCTAAAAGGGTGGCGCCGAAAAATGCCGTTGCCGAATGACCTGATGGAAATCCATGTTCAGAACCATTGGGACGATATTCGTTAATCGCATATTTCAGCCCTTGCACGGCCACGACATATATGCCCGTTCCCAGGACGAATATCCCTAAACGATTTCCTTGATTTGATTCATTTCCTTCCAAGCCAGCCAGATGAAAACCTAGGTTTAAGAGCAAAGGACTATATTGCAAATAGTCATCGGCCCTCGTGGAAAAACTTGCAAATGAGTTTTGATAGATTTTTGATTGGGCATCTTTGGAGGAGCTATTGTATAAAAATGCACTGGCGACCGCTAAGCTAATGGGTGTTTTCCAAGAAATTTTTGTGGATTTTCGTTGGCCTAAAACCAACATCGGTACACATACAAGTAGCAAAATCCAGCTTGATCTCATTATTTTTCCTTTAAAAGGGTTTGAATTGTTTTATCAAATTCTTGAATCCAATCCGCATAATAGGCACCTGTGCTGGGCCCCGAAAAACCTGTATGGATTTCTCTTACGATGCCTTTTTTATCAATGATGAACGTCGTGGGGTAGCCATGAACTTTTTGCAGCATCGGCAATACCCGGGTAATCGTTTCTTCCTTCGTGTCACCGGCAAATAGAATCGGATAGTCGATTCCCACGCGTTTGATAAAACTTTCGATTTTCGGTTTTGCCACAATAAATTCTGGGGAAGTCTCAAAAGCCAGCCCAATCACCTCGACGCCCTTGTCCTTATTTTTTCGATAATAGGGCGCTAAGAAGCGGGATTCATCGATGCAATTCGGGCACCAAGATCCCATCAATTCGATCACGACCACCTTATTTGTATAGCGTGCATCTTCTAAACTAATTGCTTCGCCTCGGGTGCTTGGTAAGCGGAAATTAATCCGATCAAAGCCAAGTTTCAAATAAGTCAGTTTTTTCAGATCGGGCAATGCTGCCTTCGGGTCCCATTGGGCTTTTAGATTTCGCTTGCCGGCTAAGCCTGAAAAGTAAAATCCTGTCAGTGTTTTTCCTTGAATGCGCGCTCTTATTTGCATGAGGTAACTCCCGTCGAAATTGCTTAAAAACAAGCTATCCCCGCTGATATTTCCTTGCAAATAGCGGTAATCGCCACTGGTTTTCAAAAATGTCCCTGTGACTTGATTTCCCTTTTGTGTAAAAATACCCACGCCAGGACTGTGGTTTGTTTCATCGCTCCAAAAATCCGCCATCCATTTTCCTTGAACGGAAACTTTCGCGGGCAAGAGTTTTGTAAAACGTTCATTGGATCCTGCTTGGGCTTGAAAAGGCATCCGACTGAAGGGAATGCCATCGCGCTTTTTGACTAAATAGCCGGTTAACAGCTTTCCCTTTGTTAATTTTCCGATCAATTCAGATTCATATAGGTCAAAAGGAATGACTAAGGAGTCACCACGAAAATAGGATTCGCCTAATGAAAAGCGCTCCTCGCCGTTGCGTAATTGAATCAGAAAACGATTGGATGTACTGCCTGCTTTGACTTCAAAATTCATGGGAAGGGCACCTCCCACGTGTATAATTTCGCCACGCCAAATACCCGAGGCAGGAGAAATAAATACTTGGGCCGATATAGAAAAGGCAAAGCAAAGAGCAAAAACAGATGAGATTAATTTATACATGGCGGTTAATTTAATGTTGCAAAGATACACATTCAAATTTGTCACAAAAAATTTGTGGACAATCTGAAAAATTAGTGCTTGGCCGAGTGATTATTTGTAATTTTGAATCTATGTCTGAATCCACGTATCACACCTCCGTTTTATTGCAGGAATGCATCGCTGGTCTTGCCATCGACCCGAATGGAATTTATGTCGATGTGACCTTCGGAGGTGGAGGACATTCCAAAGAAATTCTGAAACATTTGGGACCAGAAGGTCGCTTATTTGCCTTTGATCAAGATCCGGATGCTTGGAAGGAGGCGGAGAAAATTGAGGATGATCGATTGACCTTACTAACGGCAAATTTCAGGTATTTAGATAAATATTTGCGTTTGCATGGGGTCAAACAAGTGGATGGTATTTTGGCGGATTTTGGGGTTTCTTCCTATCAATTGGACGCCGCCTCGCGTGGATTTTCTACTCGCTTTGATGGTCCCTTGGACATGCGGATGGGACCTTCGGCTTCCATGGATGCCAAGGAGATCTTAAATACGTATCCTGCGGAGGCATTGCAGAAAATTTTTGGGATGTATGGCGAGGTGAAAAATGCCCGTACATTGGCTCAAGCGATTGTACAAGCACGAACGACAAAAGCCTTGGAAACGACTGCGGAATTTAAGGAAATTCTTTTTAAATTAGCTCCAAGGTCGCGTGAATTCAAGTATTTTGCGCAGGTATTTCAGGCGATCCGAATTGAGGTTAATCAGGAAATAGCGGTCATTGAGGAGTTTTTGGCGCAGGTTCCGAAGGTATTAAAAACAAATGGCCGTCTTTGTGTCATTTCATTTCATTCTTTGGAAGACCGGCCAGTGAAAAATTTCATTCGATCCGGTAATTGTGAGGGGAAAGAAGACAAAGATATGTTTGGGGTGGTGCATAAGCCCATGGATGCTTTTACGAGAAAGCCGATTATTGCCTCTGAAGAAGAATTAAAATTGAATCCTAGATCTAGAAGTGCGAAGCTACGCATCGCGATTAAAAATTAAGTATGGCCAAAACTGTTTCTAAATCAGAGCCAATCGAAAAGCCGAATTCCGTCCCCAAAGAAGGATTGATGGATATGCTTTTTAATATCGATCACCTGACGGGCGGTGAATTGCCCATGGAATGGATTAAACGCATTTTATTTTCGGCGGGATTGATTTTAGTGTATATCTATTATTCGATGTTGGCCGATGGGAAAATTCATCAAATCGCCAAAACAAAAGCTGAATTAGAAGAAATTCGGGCCGATTATACGACACAAAAGGCTGAGTTTATGAAAGTAGGTAAACAAAGTTATTTGGCAGAAGCGATGAAAAAATATCACTTGGAAGTGAGTTTAACACCGCCAACGAAAGTGGTTTCAGAGGAAAAAAAAGAAAATTAGTCGCATGGCATCGTCAACCCGTCAAAATATTCGCGCTATCATCACATTTCGGTTTAATGTGTTCTTCGTCATTATGCTTTTGTTTTTCATGCTCCTTATTTACAACCTCTACAAGGTCGTATTCATCCAGGGGCCCACATTGCGCGCCGAGGCAGAATCCACTTACATCAAAGAACGTAGCGTAGACGCCACCCGGGGCAATATTTATTCTGACGATGGGAGTCTATTAGCCACCTCCCTTCCGAAATACCGACTCGGCATGGATCCTTCGGTGTTTAACCGGAATGCGACAACTGAAAAATTATTCAATACGCATATTCACGCCCTTTGTGATCAATTAGCAGCTTTTTTCAAAGACCGGTCCTCCGATGAATATTATGCCAAAATTCTATCTGCTAAAAATTCTGGGAGGACCTATCTGTTGCTGAATAATCGGCTGATCGACTACCAAGAACGCAAGGCGATTTTAAATTTCCCTTTGTTTAAAGAAGAAAAACGAAATCCGACAAAAACGGGAATTGTGTTCGATAAAGTAAATGTGCGATATGCGCCTTTTGGGCAGATGGCCTATCGGACCGTCGGGTATCTGAAAGATAAAATTGGCGTCGGTTTGGAAGGGTCCTTCGACAAAGAATTGCGGGGAACGCCTGGTAAAGGCTTGTTTGAAAAAATGGATAAAAATACGTGGCGACCGGTCGAAGGTGGGCCTGAATTAATCCCAACCCCGGGTTATGATTTACAAACCACCATCGATGTGGACATTCAGGACATTGTGGAATTGGCCTTAATGAAGGCATTGGCAGAATTTAAGGGAACTTATGCGACGGCGGTCGTGCTGGAAACGGCCACGGGCGAAATAAAAGCGATTTCGAATTTGACCAAAAACCCGAAATCGCCCACCGGCTATTCAGAATATGCGAATCACGCGATTGAGGTGTCTGATAATGATCCGGGTTCCGTCTTTAAATTGCCTTCTATGATGGCAATGTTAGATGAGTCAAATATGCCCCTTACGGACTTGGTGACCACCGGTGGGAAATACACGGTCTTTAATAAGACCATGTCGGATTCCCATGATTATGGCACGATTACGGTTCAGGGGGTGATCGAACACTCGTCGAACATCGGGACGATCAAATTAATGCAACGCGTATTTTCCTCCAAGCCAGCCAAATTTTATGATTATCTAAAGAAATTTCATTTAATCGAACCGCTGGATTTTCAAATTAAACCGCGGTATGCGAGACCGAAATTCCCCTTGCCTCCCAAATGGGACGCTTTGCAATACATGTGGTCATCGGTTGGTTATTCATCGAATACTTCACCATTGCATATTTTGAGTTTTTACAATGCGATTGCGAATAATGGCTATTGGATTCAGCCCATCATCGTGAAAAAGGCGACGGTTGGCAATCAAGTGGTGGTGGATTATACAGAGTCCCAAAAGAAGGACGAAAATCCGCTTTGCTCGCCGGAGACTTTGAAGAAAATTAAAATTATGTTAGAAGGCGTAGTCGAACGAGGTACGGGAAATAACTTAAAAGGTACGCCCTATGGCATTGCTGGTAAAACAGGAACGGCCCAAAGACGCGTGAATGGGCAATACATCAAGGGAACTTATTATACGTCTTTCATCGGTTATTTTCCTGTGGCTAAACCGAAATATACGATGCTAGTCGCCATGGATAAGCCTGAAGGAGACTCGGAAGGGACTTATGCGCGTCAGGTAACGGCTCCCGTATTTAAAGAAATCGCCGATCATATTTATTCGCGGGATATGAAATTACAACGTAAATTGACCGGATATCTCCCTGATTCTTTGAACAATGCCCTAATTACGCATACCATTCATCCGCTCGATCATGAAATATTATATGCCAATTTTCACCTGCCAAAAGTAGAAGAAGATGGTCGCTGGATTCAGTTTGGCATGGATAAAAAAGTCGTGCAAAACACGCCGATTTCCTTTCCACCTAAGACGGTTCCAAATGTCGTCGGAATGAATTTACGTGACGCCTTATTCGCCTTGGAAAATAGAGGACTTAAAGTGAGGGCCAATGGTTTTGGTGCGGTAGTTTCTCAATCCGTTCCAGCAGGTAGTGCCGTGAGAAAAAACCTCTTACTTCATATACAGTTGAAATAACATGAGCTTATTATCACACTTATTTCATGGGATTTCAACCTTGAGCCAAACCGGACCCGATCAAGCAATCAGCCAGCTATGTTTTGATTCTAGAAAAGCACAAGCCGGTTCTTTATTTTTTGCTATTCCTGGGACGCAAGTGGATGGGCATCAATTCCTCGATCAAGTGTATGCGCAAGGGTGTACCGCCTGGGTGGTCCAACAAGTCCCTGCTTCCGTGCCGGTCGATGTCACCTGCATCCAAGTGAATGATTCGAATGAGACTTTGGCAGACATTTCCTGTGTATTTTTTGGGCATCCGTCTAAATCATTGCAATTAATAGGCATCACGGGAACGAATGGGAAAACGACGAGTGTGACTTTGCTGTTCGAATTATTTAAGTCGCTCGGTCACCGCTGTGGTTTGATTTCCACGGTCGTGAATAAAATTCAGGATCGAATTATTCCGGCTACACATACCACGCCGGATGCGATGCATTTGAATGCTTTATTGGCCGATATGCGCGCGGAAGGGTGCACCCACGTCTTCATGGAAGTTAGTTCCCATGCCGTGGTCCAAAAACGCATTCACGGCCTTCAGTTTAAAGGGGCCATTTTTTCTAATATTACGCGGGATCATTTGGATTTTCACGAGACATTTGATGCCTACATTAAGGCGAAAAAAGGCTTTTTTGATGCCCTACCGGAAGGTTCTTTTGCCCTAACGAACTTGGATGATAAGCGGGGAACGGTTATGTTGCAAAATACCCTGGCCAAAAAATACAGCTATGGATTATTGAATGCCGCGGATTTTAAGGCCAAAATTATTAGTAATGGGATTGGCGGATTGCAACTGGAGATCGAAGGAAAAGCCATGCACGCCCAATTAATCGGGACTTTTAATGCCTATAATTTATTAGCCATTTATGCGACGGCCAGGTTATTAGGCGAAGATGCGGAGGAAGTATTGATTCAAATGTCCGCCCTTAAAACCGCCCCGGGTCGCTTTGATCAAATGGCGGGGCCGAATGGGAAAATGGGGATCGTCGACTATGCCCATACGCCGGATGCCTTAGAAAATGTATTAAAAACGATTCAGGCCATTCGGTCGAAAAAGCAAAGAATCATTACGGTGGTGGGTTGCGGTGGAAATCGGGATGCAGGAAAACGACCGATCATGGCGGAACTTGCCGCGCGATATAGCGATGCGGTGGTTTTGACCTCGGATAATCCCCGATTTGAAGATCCAGAGGAAATCTTAAACCAAATGGAGGTAGGAATTCCCGTGGATTTGAGGGGGAAAGTGGACCGAATCGCGGATCGTAAAACAGCTATTTTTACAGCCATTCGAGAAATAGCAGGTGCAGGAGATATTATATTGGTCGCGGGCAAGGGCCATGAAACCTATCAAGATATCCAAGGGGTCAAATCGGATTTTGATGACAAAAAAATCATTTCAGAAGCCTTTGAAGGCTAATTTGTACAAGCCCATAAAATTTTGCAAATTTGTTCTTTCTATTTGTTCACCTGACATAAATCCAAGGCACAATGTTTTATTACCTCTTTGAATACTTAGATAAGCATTTAAATGTGCCAGGTGCAGGGGTTTTTCAATACATCACTTTTCGAGCCTTCGCCGCTACGATTACGTCCTTGGGCATTGCGGCTATTTGGGGGAAAACGGTGATTTACCGACTTCAAAAATTGCAAATCGGCGAAGAAATTCGGGATTTAGGCTTAGAAGGTCAAATGGCGAAAAAAGGTACTCCTACCATGGGAGGCTTTATTATTTTACTTTCTTTATTGATTCCTACCCTCTTATTTGCCAAAATCACGAACGTTTATATCGTCCTTTTATTGACCTCCGCGGTTTGGTTAGGCGCCGTAGGCTTTGCGGATGATTACATCAAAGTATTCAAGAAAAATAAGGAAGGCCTTTCGGGTAAATTTAAAATTGTGGGACAAGTGGGCCTCGGATTAATCGTAGGTCTGACGATGTATTTTAATCAGCACATCAAAGTCCGCATGTACGATAAGGTGACCATGCTCGCGGATGGGACGCAAGTTCAAAGCTACACGGATACTAAATCATTATTGACTACTGTGCCTTTTTTGAAGAATAATCAGTTTGATTATAATATGTTATTGCCTAGTTTCATTCCCGATCATTATGTGTGGATTGTGTATGTCTTGGTTGTCATTTTTATCATCACGGCGGTTTCAAACGGCGCGAATATCACCGATGGAATCGATGGTTTAGCTGCGGGGACTTCGGTGATTATCGGTTTGACCTTGGCGGTATTGGCCTACGTTTCGGGGAATAAGGTTTTTTCACAGTATTTGAATGTGATGTTTATTCCGAATTCGGGGGAATTAGCTGTTTTTTGTGCGGCTTTTGTGGGAGCCTGTATCGGATTTTTATGGTATAATGCGTATCCGGCGCAGGTTTTTATGGGGGATACGGGAAGTTTGATGTTGGGTGGCGTGATTGCGACCTTGGCGATTGTGATTCGGAAGGAGATGTTGATTCCCGTGCTGTGTGGAATTTTCTTGATTGAGAATATGTCGGTCATTATCCAAGTGGCCTATTTTAAATACACCAAACGAAAATATGGCGAGGGCCGACGCGTATTTCTCATGTCGCCATTGCATCACCATTTTCAAAAAAAGAATTATCATGAATCAAAAATCGTAATTCGCTTTTTGATTGTGGGAATTATTTTGGCTGTTATTTCATTAGTCACTTTAAAATTGCGTTAATCGCTGTATTCGTTTTGAGTCAAATTCGCCTATTTCCTAGAACCACGTCTTTTCAAGAAATCATTCCATTGCCCGCTTCCAAATCGGAAAGTAATCGGGCCTTGATCATTCATGCACTGGCGGGAGGCATGGAAGGGCAATTGACCAATTTAGCCGAAGCGCGTGATACGCAAACCATGATTCGTTTATTGGCGGATAGCCAAAATCCGGTGGCAGATGTGTTGGACGCGGGTACGACGATGCGTTTTTTAACCGCTTTTTATGCGCTTACAGGTCAGACAAAACGCATGACAGGTACGCCACGGATGTGCGAACGTCCGATCGGTATTTTGGTAGATGCTTTGCGTCAATTAGGCGCAAATATCGAATATGAAAACAAAGAAGGGTATCCGCCTTTGCTTTTGCAGGGTTTTCAATTTGCGGGGAATCGAAATATTTCCATTCGTGGGGATGTCAGTTCGCAGTTTATATCAGCGATTTTGATGCTTGGGCCTTTGTTGCCGGAGGGAATTTGCTTGCAGATTACGGGCACGCTCGGTTCGAAACCCTATGTGGAAATGACACTGTCTCAAATGGCTCATTTTGGTATTCAGGCGCGAGTGGATTGGGACAAAGGTCAAATTGATATTCCTGTTCAATCCTATCAGCCCACTCATTTTGCGGTGGAATCAGATTGGTCAGGCGCGAGTTATTGGTATGCCATGGTGGCGCTTTCGCCGTTTGAAGATACCCAATTAGAATTACTCGGCTTAAAGGAAAATTCCTTACAAGGAGATTCTGCGATCCAAGATATCATGGTGTCTTTAGGGGTAAAAAGTACGTTTACGGGTCGCGGATTTTTGTTGACCAAAACGAAAGCGGAAGCGACATTAGCTTGGGATTTTAGTCAATGTCCCGATTTAGCGCAGACCATTTGCGTGGTAGCGGCGGCAAAAAACATCAAGCTTCAAATGACTGGCATCGAGTCACTGAAAGTAAAAGAAACGGATCGGGTGCTGGCTTTGCAGCAGGAAGTTGCCAAATTAGGCGCCGAAATTGTCGAAGTGGAGTCAAATCATTTGTATGAATTGCGACCGAATTTTAGTACTTGTGATGCCATTCCACGCATTGCGACCTACGACGATCATCGGATGGCGATGGCTTTTGCACCGCTAGGTTTGTTGACTGAAATCGTCATCGAAGAGCCGGGCGTGGTGGCGAAGAGCTATCCGAGTTTTTGGTCCCATGTGGATAAAATCCTGAGATCAGGTAATTGATTTTTTCAAAAAATTTCTGGGGCTAGGTTTGGGACTGTGGTGGATCTTTTTGTAGATTCGTTGACACATTTTATCACAACCTATGAAAAAAATTCTTCTCTTCATTCTTCTGAGTCCTTTGTTTTTACAGGCACAAAAAACCATTATTCATTGTGGAAAATTAATTGATGTGAAGGCGCTTACGGTGCTGAATAACATGTCGATTATTGTGGAGGGGAAGAAAATTGTGGCGGTCCAATCGGGTTATGTGGACGGAACTAAAGCAGATCAAATCATTAATTTAAAGAATAAAACGGTTATGCCGGGATTGATCGACATGCACGTGCATTTAGAAAGTGAAACGAATCCGAATGCGTATTTGGATCGCTTTACCAAGAACCCTGGCGATGTGGCCTACCAAGCGCTGGTGAATGCGAAGAAAAATTTGATGGCGGGTTTTACGACGGTGCGGGATTTGGGAGGTACGCATGTGGTGATTAGTTTACGGAATGCGATCAATAAAGGGGCTGTGGATGGGCCGCGTATTTTTACGGCGGGGGTTTCCATAGGGACAACGGGTGGTCATGCGGATGATTCAAACGGCTTAAATGAGACATTTAAAAAGGATTTAGGACCTGCGGATGGGGTGATTAATGGCGTCGAAGATGCGGCCAAAGCGGTACGCCAGCGCTATAAAGAAGGTTCGGATTTAATTAAAATCACGGCTACGGGGGGTGTGTTAAGTTATGCCAAAGATGGGATGGGTGCACAGTTTACCTTGGAGGAAGTGAAGGCCATTGTGCAGACGGCGAAGGATTATGGATATAAAGTGGCAGCTCATGCGCATGGCGCGGAGGGGATGAAGCGGGCGGTATTAGGAGGGGTGAGTTCGATCGAGCATGGAACTTACATGACCCAAGAGGTGATGGATTTAATGAAAGAGCGGGGGACGTATTTTGTGCCGACGGTCATTGCCGGTCGGTCCGTCGCTGATTCCGCGCTGATTCCTAATTACTATCCAGAAATGGTGAAGAAAAAGGCATTGGAGATTGGGCCAGTTATCCAATCAACTTTTGGGAAGGCGTATAAAGCTGGAGTTAAAATTGCTTTTGGTACGGATGCGGGAGTTTTTGGTCATGGAAAAAATGCGCGGGAATTCGAATTAATGCATGAGGCGGGAATGTCGGCTTTGGAGGCGATTCGAA
>CAIVPF010000068.1 GCA_903907745.1 uncultured Cytophagaceae bacterium
CCAATGCCTTTACGGCAAGAGATTGGTTCTTGACGAGTGCAAAAGACCTTAGCCACGTAACTAAACATTTTGTTGCCCTATCCACAAATGCCAAAGAAGTAGCCAATTTTGGCATTGATGTAGCCAATATGTTTCAATTTTGGGATTGGGTAGGTGGACGTTATTCCCTTTGGTCCGCGATCGGTTTGTCTATATGCCTTTCACTGGGCTATTCGAATTTCGAAAAACTATTAGAAGGTGCGCAAGAAATGGACGAGCATTTTGAGACGACCGAATTTGATAAAAACATCCCCGTTATTTTGGGTTTGTTGGGGATTTGGTATGTGAATTTCTTTAAAGCGGCCACGCATGCTATTCTTCCCTATGATCAATACATGCACCGTTTTGCGGCGTATTTCCAACAAGGGGATATGGAATCCAATGGGAAAACCATTGATAGAACAGGAAAAAGAGTGAATTACGCGACAGGGCCAGTTATTTGGGGAGAACCAGGTACAAATGGACAACATGCATTTTATCAACTAATTCATCAAGGAACCCAATTAATCCCAGCTGATTTTATTGCCCCAGCTATTTCTCAAAATCCCACAGGTAATCATCACACACTTTTGATGTCCAATTACTTTGCTCAAACGGAGGCTTTGATGAATGGAAAAACGAAAGAAGCGGTCGAAAACGAATTGAATCAAGCTAATTTAAGTCCTGAAGCAATTGAGAAATTGAGTCCATTCAAGGTATTCGAAGGGAATAAGCCAACTAACTCTTTTTTAGTAAAACAAATCGATCCAAAAACCTTGGGTTCCCTTATCGCCATGTATGAACATAAAATATTTGTCCAAGGGGTCATTTGGAATATTTTTAGTTATGACCAATGGGGTGTGGAATTAGGAAAGCAATTAGCGAATTCAATTCTACCCGAATTAGAAAATGAGGCTATGATTACAAGCCATGATAGCTCAACGAACGCTTTAATAAACCAATTTAAAAATTGGCGTTAAGGCTTTAATAGCGTAATTAAAGTGGAGATGGAGATCAATTTTTGGTCTCCATTTTTCATATCCTTCAAGGCGATTTGATTATTAATTAATTCATCCTCGCCTAAAACAGCCACAAATGGAATTTCTTTTTTATCCGCAAACTCAAATGACTTTTTGATTTTGGTAATATCAGGATATATTTCTGCCCGGATACCTTCCTTCCTTAGGACATTAGAATACACGGAGGCTTGTTTTTGTCCTTCCTCCGAAAAATAAGTAAAAAGAATTTGACTAGCACTAGCACTTAAAATTGGAAAAAGACCCAAACTTTCCATGACATCGAGAATACGTTCGATTCCAAAAGAAATTCCAACGCCTGACATATTTGGCAGCCCGAAACTGCTTGTTAAATCATCATATCGCCCGCCACCAACGATGCTTCCAAAAGAAACATCTTTCGCCTTTCCTTCAAAAATCAAACCCGTATAATAAGATAAACCACGCGCTAATGTAGTTTCAAAAATAAGATTCGTGTTATCGAAACCATTGGTAGTAGAAAGGTTCAAAATCGTTTTGATTTCTTGTAATCCTTGTTGACCTATCCCAGAATTAACAAAATATCCACTTAGAAAATCAATTTTTTCTGAATTTGTTCCGATAAATAAGACCATTGATTTGATGGAATTACACTGTTGTGACGAAAATCCTTTTTCTACTAATTCATTCGCTACGGCATCCCAACCTACTTTATCTAATTTATCCAAGGCGACTGCGAAATCAGTAAAACGATCTTGTAAACCTAAAAGAATCCACCATACCCATTAATACCTTTCTTGAATTAATCAGTAGATTGGTATTAAGCTTGAGACCATTGAATATAGATTGAAATAGGGCGATTAATTCTGCCTCATTGACCAGAGAATCCGAACCAATAATATCGGCATCACATTGATAAAATTCTCTATAACGACCTTTTTGAGGACGATCAGCACGCCAAACAGGTTGGATTTGATAGCGACGAAATGGAAATGCTAATTCATTCCGATTCATGGATACAAAACGGGCAAAAGGGACAGTTAAATCATAGCGAAGCCCTTTTTCAGCTAATTTCGGAAGCGTTTTTTTTGCACCCGCTTCTAAATCCTCCGAGGTTATATCTTTTAAATAATCCCCAGAATTTAAAATTTTGAATAACAATTGATCTCCTTCTTCTCCATATTTCCCGGTCAACGTACTTAAATTCTCAATGGAAGGTGTTTCGATGGCTTGAAATCCAAATTCCACAAAATGTTTTTTGATTATATCAAAAACATAATTCCTTTTGGCCATTTCTTTGGGTCCAAAATCACGGGTTCCTCTTGCGTTACTTGGTTTTTGCATCATTTAAAAAAAACAAAATTAATTAATTCTATGTAATATTTTTGATAAATAGTTGATATTCCCTATTTTTGCAAACCTAATTTTAAAGACATGGCCGTAACAAGATTAAAACGTAAAGACAGAAGAAATAAAGCAGTAGCAAATAATAAAGTAGCTGCTATTAAAATTTTAAAGCGCAGGCCGATCATTAAATTGGTCGATGTGGAAGAAATCAAAGCTTCATTCGCTAAATAATTAGAATTTCTTTATATTTAAAACCGGTATATGCCGGTTTTTTTATACCTTAAAATTAATAACCTCAAAATCAAACCATGAAACTAACACAAATCTATGCCATTGGCCTATTCGTTATAGGGGCATTTGCAGCACAAGCTCAAGACCATCGCTTTGCGAGTGATAATCCAAAAAATCCGGAAGTTACAGAGTATTGGGATCCCGAAGTTCGTGTAGTAACGCCAGGGCCTATTCCATCGGATGCCATCATTTTATTTGATGGAAAAAATTTAGATAATTGGGAAAGTGCGAAAGATGGTTCACCTGCCAAATGGAAAGTGGCTGAAGGTAAAATGACTGTAGTAGGAAGAACAGGTAATATTTCTACAAAACAAAAATTCACGAATTACCAGTTGCACATCGAATGGCAATCTCCAATTGAGCCAGATACCAAGAAAAGCCAAGGAAAAGGAAATAGTGGCGTATTTATGCAAGGCATGTACGAAGTTCAAGTAATGAATTCGTATAACAACCGTACCTATCGCAATGGACAAGCCGGAAGTATTTATAAGCAAAGTGCTCCCATGGTAAATGCAACCTCTAAAATGGGCGATTGGAATACCTATGACATTATTTATACAGCACCAAAGTTCACTGTAAATGGCGGGATCGACACACCGGCTTACGTAACTGTGATTCACAATGGGATAGTCGTGCAAAACCATACTAAAATCCAAGGAACCACGGAGTACATCGGCCAACCGTTAAATCCAGTTCACGGCCCAGGACCTATCAGCCTTCAAGATCATGGAAATGAAGTAAGTTTCCGTAATATTTGGATTCGCGAACTTTAATTTTTAAAAAAATAAATGAAGGAAGGTTTTTTTAACGAAAAACCTTCCTTTTTTTTGTAGTATGAAATACATCATCAGTTGGGTTTTACGTTCCATCCCTAGGAAAATCATTCAATTATTTGCGCACCGACTATTAAAAATTTATAGCCTTTTCCTGGTGGGCAATAAAGTCTACTGCCCAGTTTGCGAGCATTCCTTCTCCAAATTTTTGCCTTACGGACGCCTTCAACCCAGAGAAAATGCACTTTGCCCCTCTTGTTTAAGTTTGGAGCGCCACCGATTAATGCATTTGTTTCTTACAAATGAAACTGATTTTTACACGTCTAATCCTCGAGTTTTACACATAGCTCCAGAATATTGTTTTATCGACCGTTTTGAAAATTATTTAGGCGAAACCTATATTACGGCCGACATTGAATCTCCATTAGCGAAAGTAAAAATGGATTTGCATGACATTCCGTTTGAGGATAATTCGTTTGATGTGGTGTTTTGTAATCATGTCATGGAACATGTCAAAGATGATGTTCGCTGTATGCAAGAAATTCGCCGCGTATTAAATCCAACAGGATTTGCCTTAATTCAAAGTCCACAACGATACGATTTGGAAACTACCTACGAAGATGCCTCCATCACGGACCCGAAAGAACGCGAAATTCATTTTTTACAGGATGACCATTTAAGAATATATGGCCGTGATTATGGAAAAGTGTTACAAAACTCAGGATTTAAGGTGGATGAAGTCAATCTGATTCAAAAATTAGGTATGCCTGAAAGTAAACGAATGGCACTACCCCTTGAAGAAATTATTTATAAATGCACCAAGTAAATAAACGAATATGAGATATGATGCGTTTCCGGCAGACTTATTTGTCAAAAACAGAGCCAAATTAACAGCTGTTTTAGCCCCAAAATCCATTGTTATATTAAGTTCCAATGACATCATGCCCACCAATGCGGATGGAACTATGGGATTTAAACAACAAACTGATTTATTTTATTTATGTGGTATCGATCAGGAGGAAACGCTATTGCTATTATATCCTGATGCCCCAGAACTTCATTTAAAAGAAATCTTATTTGTAAAGGAAACATCTGATTTAATCGCCATTTGGGAAGGCTATAAGCTTAGTAAAGCAGAGGCTACGAATATCTCGGGCATCCAAAATATCCAATGGGTAGAAAATTTTGATGCCATATTAAAAACCTTGGCTTTTACCGCGGAGCATATTTATTTACATGCCAACGAACATATTCGAAATGCATCCTTCGTCGAAACACAAAACGATCGATTAGCAAAAAAAATCAAAGCTACCTTTCCATTACATGACATCTGCCGGGTCGCGCCGATCCTAAATGACATCCGAATGCGGAAAGAAAGCAGCGAGATCAATGCCTTACAAAAAGCAATTGATATTACTGAAATGGCCTTTCGTCGAGTATTGAATTTCACCAAGCCAGGTGTTTATGAATATGAAATCGAGGCAGAATTCATACATGAATTCATTAAAAATAAGAGTGGGGGTTTTGCCTATACTCCTATTATTGCTTCGGGGGCTAATGCCTGTATTTTACATTATACGTCCAATGAATTAATATGCCAGGATGGTGATTTACTTTTATTAGACGTAGGGGCTTGTTATGGTAATTACAATGCTGACATGACACGTACAATTCCTGTCAACGGACGATTTACGCCAAGACAAAAGGCCGTTTATTTAGCTGTTCAAGCTGTATTGGACTTCGCGAGCGAATTGATGAATCCCGGGATTTATTGGGTGGATTACCAAAAAGAGGTAGAACGCTATATGGAAGGCCAACTTATTGATTTGGGCTTATTTTCCAGGAAAGATGTTGAAAAACAAAATCCGAACGCTCCACTATTCAAGAAATATTTCATGCACGGAGTCGCGCATCATTTAGGATTGGATGTACATGACGTATGGGATAAATACAAACCTTTTGAGGCAGGTATGGTTTTAACCTGTGAACCCGGCATTTACATTCGTGAAGAGGGATTAGGTGTTCGCTTGGAAAATAATTTGTTGATTAGCTCCACGGGCACACAGAACCTTATGAAAAATATACCTATTCATTGGGAAGAAATTGAACAATTGATGCAGGCTGTCAAATGATCCAACAGGAAATATCCATATTTATTTTTCTAGTTATTTTATTGGCCGCTATCTATTGGGTCGCTCATTTGCCATATAAATGGACAGTGGCTTTATTTAAGGCGATACCTACCCTATTATTTTGTTATTTTTTACCATCAGCCTTTGTTTCCATCGGTGTCATTGATATTAGTCAAAGTGATTTAAACGGCACCCTTTCTAAAACATTACTCCCGTTTTGTATTTTTTATTTCTCCTTAGGATTGCCCTTAAAGCAATTAAAGAAAATAGGAAAAATAAGTTTATTGATATTTTTTGCGGGAAGTATCGGAGTGGTTATTGGCGGGCCGATATCGCTTTGGATTAGTCATTGGTTTTTTCCAGAGTCCTTTAACGCTGAATCATATAAGGGAATGGCCACCATTGCAGGATCTTGGATAGGTGGTACGGCGAATCAAATGGCTTTAAATTCGATATTTAATCCCAGCGCAGATGAATTGGCTAAAGCTGTTACGGTTGATGTGTTCTTTGGTGAGACCTGGCTTGCCATTTTATTATTTTTGATTCCATTTCAGGCTAAAATTAATCGTTTTTTTAAGGCAAAGGATGCATCATATATGGTCGAAATGGACTGGGAAGAACACAGCACGCATAAATCATTTACATTTATAAACTTATTGTACATCCTGGGTTTAGGTTTTGGTATGACACAAATAGCTCAAATACTATCAGGTATATTAGTGGGATATGGTGAAGGACAGGCGATATTCCAATTTTTAAACAAAAGTTTTTGGATATTTCTGATGAGCACTTTATTTGGCATTACGCTTGGAATGAGTCCATTACGAAAATTGTACGCACAAGGCGGGGATGTTATTTCAACTTTGTTTTTATATTTCATTATAGCTTCTATAGGTTTGAAAATTTCAATTAGTCATTTATTTTCTACACCAATCTTATTATTTACAGGATTTATATGGATTGCCATTCATGGCTTGGCTATATTTGTAGTTGGAAAATGGCTTAAAGCTCCTTACCATTATATGGCTATTGCATCGCAAGCGAATGTGGGGGGAATTGCATCTACTTCCATTGTTGCCACAGCATTTAGTCCTAGATTGACTCCCATGGGAATCATTTTAGCTTTATTAGGTTATGCTGTGGGCACCTATGGCGGATATTTGTCAGCTTTATTAATGAAATGGATTAGTGTAACTTATTAAAATTGAATGAAACACCTACGTAATTTTTGTATTATCGCTCACATTGACCATGGAAAAAGCACCTTGGCTGATCGCTTAATTGAGTTCACCAATACGGTTCAAAAACGGGATATGATGAATCAATTGCTCGATGATATGGATTTAGAACGCGAACGAGGAATTACCATCAAATCCCATGCGATTCAAATGCAATATCCCAAAGACGGAGAATTGTATACGCTTAATTTAATTGACACTCCCGGTCACGTCGATTTTTCATATGAAGTATCAAGGTCGATTGCGGCTTGTGAAGGCGCATTATTGATCGTAGATGCATCCCAAGGAATTGAAGCGCAAACAATTTCTAATTTATATTTGGCGATCAATCACGATTTAGAAATCATACCCGTTTTAAATAAAATCGATTTACCGGGGGCCATGCCAGATGATGTTTCAGACCAAATCATCGATTTGATTGGCTGCAAAAAAGAAGATATTATTCATGCTTCTGGGAAGGAAGGGATTGGGATTCAAGACATATTGGATGCCGTTATTGCACGCATTCCAGCCCCCAAAGGGGATCCGGAAGCTCCCTTACAAGCATTAATATTTGATTCTACATTTAACTCCTATCGAGGCATCGAAGTTATATTCCGTGTCTATAATGGCGAAATAAGAAAAGGTGACCGCGTTAAATTCATGAATACGGGCAAAGAGTATTTTGCGGATGAAATAGGCACCTTAGGTTTGGAACAAGAACCTAAATCCATCATTAAAACAGGCGATGTGGGTTATTTGATTTCAGGAATCAAAGAAGCCAAAGAAGTCAAAGTAGGTGATACCATCACGCAAGTGGCTAATCCATGCATGAAGGCAATCCAAGGCTTTGAAGAAGTCAAACCGATGGTATTTGCAGGAATTTATCCAGTGGAGACCTCTGAATTTGAGGATTTGCGGGATGCAATGGAAAAATTACAATTGAACGACGCGTCTTTAGTTTGGGAACCAGAAACATCTATGGCCTTGGGATTCGGTTTTCGTTGTGGCTTTTTAGGGATGTTGCATATGGAAATTGTGCAAGAACGATTAGAACGCGAATTCGACATGACCGTCATTACCACGGTACCTTCCGTAAAATTCAAGGTATTAACCACGGCCGGAGAAGAACAATGGGTTTCCGCACCGAGTGAATTACCTGAACCAAATTTGATCGATATCGTCGAAGAACCTTATATTAAAGCACAAATCATTACCAAATCCGAGTATACGGGGGTTATTATGAGTTTGTGCATGGATAAACGTGGGATACTTAAAAATCAAATTTACTTGACAACTGACCGGGTCGAATTGACATTTGATATGCCTTTATCTGAAGTTGTGTTTGACTTTTTTGATCGTTTAAAGACTATTTCCAGAGGCTATGCATCCTTAGATTATGAATATAAGGGCTATGAACCGGGTTATATGGTTAAATTAGACATTATGTTGAATGGTGAAAAAGTCGATGCCTTATCGGCTATTGTGCACCGAGATAAAGCATACGATTGGGGAAAAAGATTGTGTGAGAAATTGAGGGAATTATTGCCACGTCAACAATTTGAAATCGCCATTCAAGCCGCCATAGGTCAAAAAATTATCGCACGCGAAACCGTAAAAGCATTACGTAAAGATGTATTGGCCAAATGTTATGGGGGAGATATTTCCAGAAAGCGGAAGTTATTGGAAAAACAAAAGAAGGGTAAGAAACGAATGCGACAAGTAGGGAATGTTGAAATCCCACAAGAAGCCTTTATGGCTGTTTTAAAACTAGATTAGGACAAATAATTTTATAAATAATTTTAAAAGAAGCGTTTTAAACGTAATTTTGGAATTCAAATCATAAAAAATGGCTGTAGTTATACGAATGCCCAAGATGAGTGACACCATGTTAGAGGGTGTTATTGCGAATTGGCTAAAGAAAGAAGGAGATGTAATTAAATCAGGTGATATTATTGCTGAGGTGGAAACAGATAAGGCAACGATGGAACTTGAAAATTATGAAGATGGAACATTGCTACATATCGGCATACAAGCTGGTCAAGCTGTTCCGGTGGACGGAATTATTGCCATCGTAGGAACTCCAGGAGAAGATTATTCAGCTTTATTATTGGAAGATAATGTGGTCGTGGCGGCATCGAACGTAACAATTCCTACCCTTGCCGCGCCGATTGAAGCACCCAAGGCTAACGTGGTAATTGATTTAAGTGGAATTCCAGCCAAAGCAGTTCGTATGCCTAAAATGAGTGATACGATGTTAGAGGGGGTTATTGCCAAATGGTTGAAAAAAGAAGGAGATATCGTTAAAAGTGGTGATATTATCGCAGAAGTGGAAACCGATAAGGCGACCATGGAACTCGAAAATTATGAAGATGGTACCATTTTATATATAGGCGCCAAAGAAGGACAAGGGATTATCGTTGATGGAATCATCGCGATTGTGGGAGAAAAAGGAGCTGATTTCCAAAAAATATTAGATGCGGAAGCATCGCCAGTGATGGCTGCCTCTGCGCCTGCACCTGCGGTTGTCGCTGCACCTAGTCCAACAGTTAGTACGGCAAAGGCCGTTGAAGCACCGAAAGCAACTGCGGCCCCAACGGCATCCCAACCTGGAATTGAAACAAAAGCTTCTCCATTAGCAAGAGCCTTGGCGAAAGAAAAAGGCTATAATTTAAATTGGATTCAAGGAACGGGAGAAGGTGGACGCATTACAAAGACGGATATTGAGAATTACAATCCGAATGCAGGTGGGGCCATGTCAACATTTGTAAGCGGAACTGAAAGTTTCGAAGATATTCCGAATAGTCAGATGCGTAAAACAATTGCTCGCCGACTATCTGAATCTAAATTCAGTGCACCCGAGTTTTACTTAACCATGGAAATTAACATGGATAAGGCCATGGAAGCTCGCGTAAGCATGAATGAAGTATTTCCCGTTAAAATCTCTTTCAATGATCTAGTGATCAAGGCGGTATCACTTTCCTTGGTAAAACATCCTAAGGTAAATTCATATTGGATGGAAGACAGGATACGTGTTAACAAACATGTACATATTGGTATGGCAGTGGCGGTAGAGGATGGTTTATTGGTTCCTGTGATTCGTTTTGCGAATGAAAAATCGATTGCTCAAATTTCAGCAGAGGCGAAAGATTTAGGTGCTAAAGCGAAATCGAAGCAATTACAACCTAAAGATTGGGAAGGAAATACCTTTACAGTGAGTAATTTGGGGATGTTTGGGATAGATCAATTTACCTCCATCATCAATTCCCCTGAATCTTGTATTTTAGCTGTAGGTGGAATCAAAGAAACTGTAGGTGTTAAAAATGGCCAATTTTATGCCACAAACATTATGAAACTGACGCTAACTTGCGACCATCGTGTCGTGGATGGCGCTACTGGGGCAGCGTTTTTATTAAGCCTGAAACAATATTTAGAGGATCCTCTTAAAATGTTTTTATAACATAATAATTTGGCAAGCCTCGGATACTTTCGGGGCTTAGCTATTTTAGATAGATAAAATTACATGAGCACAGAAAACTTGCGCATAGCGGTACAAAAGTCAGGTCGGTTAAGTGAAGATTCCTTGAAGCTCTTCAAAGAATGTGGAATCAAATTTGAATCCGGCGGATCCAAATTACGATCTGTATCGAGCAATTTCCCAATCGAATTTTTATTTCTACGCGATGATGATATCCCAGGCTATGTAGAAGATGGCGTGGCAGATTTAGGTGTAATCGGCCAAAATGTATTGATGGAAAATAGTAGAAAAGTCGATATCGTCAAAGAATTAGGGTTTTCGAAATGTCGCTTGTCCCTCGCAATTCCTAGAAATGAAACCTATACAGATTTAACTTATTTTGCTGGAAAAAATATCGCTACCTCCTACCCTAATTTAACGAATCAATTTCTATTGGCCAATGGCGTAAAAGCCCAAACCCATGAAATTTCAGGTTCCGTGGAAATCGCACCTAGCATCGGATTAGCTGAAGGCATATGTGACATTGTGTCAACGGGAGGAACTTTATTAAGTAATGGCTTAAAAGAGGTGGCTGAGGTATTTAAGAGCCAAGCGGTTCTCATTTCAAACGCAAATCTATCCCAAACAAAAAAAGATCTTTTAGCTAAATTACTATTTAGAATAGATTCTGTACAACGCGCTCAAAATGCAAAATATGTTGTCTTAAACGCTAAAAAAGAAAACTTAGAACGTATCATCTCATTATTACCCGGTATCAAATCACCTTCGGTGGTTCCTTTGGCCACAGAGGGTTGGGTTTCTTTACATTCGGTAATATCTGAAAATGATTTTTGGGAGATTATCGAATCTTTACGTGAAGCAGGTGCTGAAGGAATATTAGTATTGCCAATTGAAAAAATGATTTTATAATGTTTGAAGTAATTCGTTTTCCAAAACCAAGTGATTATCCCATGCTATGCGAAAGACCGGCATTGGAAAATGCCTCATTGGGAAATTTGATTCAAGATATTTTCGCCCAAGTATCCTCCAAAAAAGATGGTGCTTTGCGATCATTCACCCAAACTTTCGAGAAAAGGACGATACAAGCCATTAATTACACGGACGCAGAAATAGATCAATTAGCTGATCAAACTGAGCCATTGTTGCAACAAGCTATTTTACAGGCTTATGCCAACATTAAAAAATTTCATGAAGCCCAAATCCTACCCGTTAAGAAAATAGAAACGATGCCGGGGGTAATTTGTTGGCAAAAATCGAGTCCTATTGAGAAAGTAGGTATATATATTCCCGGTGGAACCGCATCCTTATTTTCGACGATTTTAATGTTAGCGATACCGGCACAAATTGCTGGTTGTTCGGACATTATCCTATGTACCCCAGGAACACATCCTGCCCTATTTTTTGCGGCTCGTTTGTGCGGAATTACACACATGGCGAAGGTTGGAGGAGCGCAAGCCATTGCCGCATTGGCACTCGGAACTGAAAGTATTCCAAAGGTATACAAGATTTTTGGCCCAGGAAATCAATATGTTACAGCAGCTAAAATGTTTGCCCTCCAAAACGGTGTTGCCATTGATATGCCAGCGGGTCCATCAGAAGTTGCTGTTTTTGCTGATGACTCAGCAAACCCAATATTTATAGCGGCCGATTTATTATCGCAAGCCGAACATGGCAGTGATTCGCAGGTAATGTTCCTTTCCACCTCAGAGGAACTGATTCAAAAAACGATAATTGAGATTCAAAAACAAGTAGAGACCTTACCTAGAAAGGCTTTTGCTCTTCAATCATTAGCTAATTCTAAGTTTATATTGGTTGCTAATCCAGCAGAAGCGATTGACTTTTTAAACCAATATGCCGCTGAGCATTTGATTTTAGCCTGTGAAGATGTGGAGGAAACAGCTGAGCAAATAAAAAATGCAGGCTCTATATTTTTGGGAAATTACACACCTGAGTCAGCCGGTGATTATGCTTCAGGGACGAACCATACATTGCCCACAAACGGTTTTGCAAGAGCATACAGCGGGGTTAATCTCGATAGTTTTTGCAAAAAAATAACGCTGCAATCTATTTCAAAAGAAGGTTTAATGAATTTATCTTCCAGTATCGTAACCATGGCAGAGGCAGAATCCTTGCAAGCACATGCGAATGCTGTACTTTTACGAATGAAATAATGGATTATCAAAAATACATATTACCTCATATTTGGGATTTAAAACCCTATTCTTCCGCACGAGATGAATTTAAAGGTAGTGAAGGCGTATTTTTGGATGCTAACGAAAATCCAATGGGCTCGGCGACCAAAGAATCCTGGAACCGCTATCCAGATCCATTGCAACATGCCATCAAGCTCGAATTAGCAAAATTAAAATCCTGTTCAAGCGATCAGATTTTCCTAGGAAATGGTTCTGATGAAGCGATTGATTTATTGATCCGTATGACTTGTAAATCGGCAGAACATGAGATCATCCTATGCCCTCCCACCTATGGCATGTACGAGGTAAGCGCATCCATTAATGATATAAAAATTCAACGCGTAAATTTAACAAGCAAATACCAATTGGATTTATCAGGAATCAAAAAGGCCATCCACGAAAAAACTCGTTTGATTTTCCTTTGTAGTCCTAACAATCCAACCGGTAATAAATTAAATAGATCGGATATCTACGACCTCTTAAATACGTATAGTCAAGGATTTATCATCGTGGATGAGGCTTATATTGATTTTTCTGATGAACCAAGTTTCATACACGAGTTAAATCAATTTCCACAATTAATTGTCCTTCAAACCCTATCCAAAGCCTATGGTTTGGCATCATTGCGTTTAGGAATGGCTTTTGCACACCCGAGCATAATTCAATTATTTAATAAAATCAAGCCACCTTATAACATCAGCGGTGCTACACAGAAAATCGTTTTGGAGGCATTAAGTAATCAGAAATTTGTTGGGGAATCAGTTCAATTAATTCTACAAGAGAAAAACAAATTACAAAATGGTCTAAATGAAATAAAAGAGGTCGTTGAAATTTTTCCTTCGCAAGCCAATTTTATTTTGGTTAAATTTAACAAGGCACAAGAATTATTTGACTATTTAATTTCCGAAAAAGTCATAACAAGAAATAGATCTAATGTATCTTTATGTGAAGATTCGATTCGAATAACCATAGGATTAGCCGAGGAGAATACATATTTAGTGAAAAAGATTACCGATTTTTATGCTTAACAACTATGTATAAGAAATTGCTTCTTTCTTTTTGTTTGCTGATGATGGCTCATTTATCGATGGGCCAGTTACAAGAATGGGCTGCGGGATTTCGTATCGGGGAACCCGGTGGGTTTATGGCACGTAAATATTCTGAAAATGGAATAAATGCATTAGAGGTAAATATTGGCACATATGGTGGCCTATGGGGAACAGACAGGAATTACCGGGATGGAGAATTTAGAAACATAGGTTATTCGATCAATGTGCTCTATTTATGGCATTACCC
The DNA here is from genome assembly GCA_903907745.1 of uncultured Cytophagaceae bacterium. Lineage (GTDB taxonomy): Bacteria > Bacteroidota > Bacteroidia > Cytophagales > Spirosomataceae > Aquirufa. The sequence goes on from CAIVPF010000068.1 coordinate 13,740, forward strand.
AACCATTTTAAACGCTGATTTACACACATATTACGGATTTGGTCCGCAAATAAATTCAAGAGATTTATATGATAAAGGGAAAAATACATCCACCAGAAATCAAGGCATGGGAGGTGCTGCGGTAGGTGGATTAGAATATTTCCCAATTGATGCCCCAAGCCTATCCTTTTTTGGAGAAGTTGGATTTTATACTGAAATTGCACCCAATCCTTTCTTTTCTCATATTCAAGGCGGGATTGGCGTACGCGTAAATTTTTAGGGGATGTAGCTCAGTTGGCTAGAGCGCTTGCATGGCATGCAAGAGGTCGTCGGTTCGAGCCCGATCTTCTCCACAAAAGCACCTTTTAGGTGCTTTTTTTATAAGCGATCCTTATAAGATTCATAACCAAAGGATTTGTACAATACAAAATTTCCTGCTTGGTCTATTTTACCGATTGAAGGTAAATTAACCCCATTGAAGGTAGTCGTTTTTACCATCGTATAATGAATCATATCTTCAAAAATGATTTCATCCCCGATTTGCAATGCTTTATCAAACGAATAATCACCATAAAAATCACCCGCTAAACAAGTCATTCCACCAAAACGATACGTAGGTTTACCTATTTCTGGCTCGGAATTCGCATAACGAATCCTGGGTTTATAGGGCATTTCTAACGTATCAGGCATATGTGCCGCAAAACTACAATCCACGATAGCTACGGTAATTCCCGCAGATTCGACAATGTCTAAGACCGTAGATTTCAAAAAGCCTGTTTGCCAACCTACAGCCGAACCCGGCTCCAAAATAATTGTCAAATTTGGATATTTCGCTTTAAAATCCTGTAGCGTTTTTACCAAATGATCGACATCATAGCCTTCGCGAGTAATGAGATGCCCACCGCCTAAATTCAACCATTTTAACTGAGGTAAAAATTCACCGAATTTTTCATCAATAACAGCCAATGTCCTCGATAATACATACGAATCATTTTCACAAAGCGTATGCGAATGAAAACCCTCAATGCCCGCAGGTAATATAGTGCCTAAGTCGGCCCGACGAATACCTAATCTAGAACCTGCTATACATGGATTGTACATCTCCGTTTCAACCTCCGCATATTCTGGATTAATCCGAATGCCACATGAAATGTGAAGTTGCATCGCGCGTGAAGCGAAGGTTTCATATTGTCTCAAGGAATTAAAACTGATATGGCTCGCATAATTCTTTAATTCAGTAAACTCGGATTCAAGGTAGGCAGGTGAATAGACATGCGACTTTACGTTCATTTCTTCAAAAGCCAATCGAGCTTCGTTCAAGGAACTAGCCGTGGCACCATCCAAATACTGCTTGACTAAAGGAAATTCATGGTAAAAGGAAAAGCCCTTTAAGGCACATATGATTTCTATACCCGCTCTTTGCCGAACTGAGGCTAATAATTCTAGATTTGAGATCAATAAATTCTCTTCTAAAACATAACATGGCGATGGAATATTGGAATAGGCCATCTTAATATTCGTGAGGTAATTCGATATTGTGTAATTCGTTCCAAGGCAAGCCATGTAAGTTCAATAATTCCATAAATGGATCTGGATCTAATTCTTCAACATTAAAGACACCAGAGGCCATCCAATTACCTTCTATCATCAAAGCGGCCCCTATCATGGCAGGAACACCTGTTGTATAAGATACTCCTTGGGCTTGAACCTCTTGATAACAATCGGCATGATGACAATTATTCCACACATAATACGTGGCATCTTTCCCATCCTTTAAGCCCTTAATCTGACAGCCAATCGAAGTTTGACCCGAATAGTTTTCACCTAAGGTACCTGGCTCAGGTAAAACCGCTTTCAAGAATTCCAAAGGGACAATATCCATTCCGTTAAACTTAATCGGTGCGATGGAAGTCATACCTACATTTTGCAAAACTTCTAAATGTGTTAAATATGCTTGACCAAAAGTCATCCAAAAACGGGCTCTTTTGATACTTGGGAAATTTTTTGTTAAGGACTCTAACTCTTCATGATACAATAAATAGGATTCTTTAGGTCCGATATTGGGATAGTCAATCGGCTTATGGATGGACATCGGGGGAATTTCAATCCATTCTCCATTTTCCCAATATTTTCCTTTTTGGGTAATTTCTCGAATATTAATTTCGGGATTAAAATTGGTCGCAAAGGCTTTTCCGTGATCACCCGCATTACAATCAATAATATCCAAATAATGCATTTCATCGAAATAATGCTTGTTCGCATATGCCGTATAGACACCCGTTACACCGGGATCAAATCCACAACCCAATAAGGCCATCAAACCAGCTTTCTTAAAGCGTTCTTGATAAGCCCATTGCCAAGAATATTCAAATTTAGCCACATCTTTGGGCTCATAATTCGCCGTATCCATATAATGAACGCCCGCTTCTAAACAAGCATCCATAATGGTTAAATCCTGATAAGGCAAGGCCACATTGATTACTAAATAGGGCTTTTCCTTGGTAAATAAAGCTACTAATTCTGGAACCTGATCTGCGTCTACTTGGGCCGTACGTATTTCTGTAGGTAAACCTATTTTTTTACATTCAGCGGCAATGGCGTCACATTTTTTTAATGTCCGAGAGGCCAATACGATTTCCGAAAAATACACTGGATTCATGGCGCATTTCTTCACGACAACATTCCCTACTCCTCCTGCACCTATTATGATAATTTTTTTTTCCATTTGTTTTTAAAAAAGCATGCAAAAATACAAGAACTGAGACTGTTTCGCAATAGCAAATTAATTTAATCTCCTAAATGGCCGAATCGCCTTGGCAAAGGCCTGAGACCAATAGTTTTGAAACAGATCATCCTCTCGAATTCCTTTACTGGTACTCGCATGTATGAACAAAATATGATTAGATGAAATTAGCGTGACCAAACCTACATGATTAATCATAGTTGATCCATTCGTTTTAAAAAATACCCAATCACCTATATTCAATGATTTTTTATCAACCAAGTAACCAAATTCAACTTGCTGAGTCGTCGTCCTTGGAATAATAAAGGAATGCCCTAAATAAAGCGTATAAAGTAATCCCGAACAATCCATTCCATCCAAATCTGTGCCGCCGTTGCGATAGGGAATACCCAAAAATTGCTTCGAAGATGAAACCATTTCTTGATTCTCCTCTATCGTAAATGAGCCTATATGAATTTGAGTACTTGTTTTTTTAAACAAGCTACAAGAAGAAAAAAAAACAATACAGAATATCCCTAAAACTAATTTTTTACACATATTCAAGTCGCTGATCGGATAAGTAAACTAATAATCCTTGAATATTAGAAAAACCCATTTGAGACAATATGTTTTTATAATTCGACAGTTGAATCCGATGCTTTTCTTTTTCCACTCCAGTTTTATAATCGATAACCAAAATCTTTCCTTCTTTTGATATAACTCGATCCGGCCGGAAGGTAGTACCGTCTGGACATAAAATATCAGTTTCTACAAATAACAATTCCTCATCAATAAACAGATCTTTAATCGATGGATTTGATAATAAAACTCTCAATTCGGTTTGTAATTCAACATCCAAAGCTTCCAATTGATTTTCCAAATTCGATAATCCAGAAAAACTAGCTAAGAAATCATGAATTAAGTCCCCTCTCCTTCTTTTTTCTTCAGCCATCGTGAATAAATCAGCTTTGGATGATTTAATCCGAAAATCAGGTACCTCATGAAGCGAAGCATTTAATTCAATTTCAAACGTATTAGCTTCTTTCAGCTTTTTTTCAACTTTTCTACTTCCCGCTAAACTCCCCTGAAAACAATAATAAATAGGTAAGCTATCTTCTTGATTCTCTGTAGGAAGGTCAGAATTTTCCGTTGCAAAGTCTAAAAGCATTTGACCTATTGATTGTTTAAATACCGTATGCGATCTAAAATGCGCTGAAATATCAGGTTTCGCTAGCAAAATGTGTAAACGTTGTTTTGCCCGCGTAGTAGCTACGTATAGCATATTTAAAGCATCTAAAAATATCGCATCCTTTTCAGATTTAGCTTGTAATTCCATGGAATCATATCCGACAATTTCCTTGCTATTTATTCTACCATAGTGGTGGGTGATTTTTTCACGATCTTCCACATACAATTCCTCAAAATCTAATTCAGCGATATCAAACCAGATTTTCTCGCCATCTGCCTGATGCGTCCACGTGCTAAAGGGTAATATAACCACAGGATATTCCAAGCCTTTGGATTTATGAATGCTCGTAATGGTAATCGCATTCATATGATCAGGACAGGCGATACTGAAATTTGACTTATTTAACTCATAATAAGATATAAAATCAATTAAATCATTTGACTTTTGTAAGACAAATTCTTGTAAAATATCTAAATATTTAAACATATACTCGGTACCTTCTTTACCATTTAATAAATCAAAACGATCAATAAAATAATAGATTAAAGCCAAGGCATTGCTCTTTAAAAGCTTTGAGGGATCTATTTCCTGAGGGCTTCCTTGAAAATAGGATAAGACAAGATTTAAATAATTTTGATTTTCAATGGCTCCGTCAAATTCGATAAGTTGATTCGAAATCAAGCGATATTGATAGATCAATTCAAAGAACAAAAATTGATCATTAGGCTGTAAAAGCAAGCGCAAAAAAGAATTTAAAAAACTAACAACGGGGGAATAATGAACCAATAAAGAATCTGAGGATATCACAGGAATACCCCTTTCTTTGAGCTGAATAGCTAAGTATTTAGCATGAACATTTTTTCGGGTCAAAATGGCTATATCTCTCCAGGCATATTGATCAGCAAGACTTTGATTAATTTGTTGGATGACATGTTCAAGCATCCATTCCATTTCCTCATCATGGGCTAATGAAGATTCAATTGGCTTTACAAATACCCTCAAATCGACTAAACCGGAAAATGCTTCTGAAGGAATTTTCGCAATTTGAGGCGATTGAAAACCATAAATAGGTTCTAATAAGTCAGATAATGCTTGATAAGCAGGATGCTTGGAAACAAAAGCAAAAAATTGATTATTAAAGGTGACTATTTCTTTTGCAGAACGATAATTGAATTCCAAATTTTGATGTTTGGTCGATTGCAAAAGGAATTGAAAGCGCTGAAAGTCCATGGGATTGTCCCCTAATTTTGAACCAAGCCATTGAGGATCCTTTGTGCCCAATGCAGTAATCAAACCCACTTCTCCACCGCGGAATTTATAAATAGATTGTTTGGCATCGCCCACTAGCAAATTGAATTTTCCAGAAGAAACCGAATTTTCCAGCAAAGGCATAAAATTTTGCCATTGCAATACGGAAGTATCTTGAAATTCATCAATTAAAATATGATAATACCGATCTCCTAATTTTTCATAAATAAAAGGAACAGGATCATTTGCTATCACATCATAAATCCGTTTTGAAAATTCGGAAATTGAAACGGCGGAATTTTCCATTTGGTAAATCATTAACTCATCGGTCACAATCGACAATAAAGCAATTTTCTTAATGTCTTTGACCAACCAATTTAAAATCATGTATTTAGCAAAGGAACTTTGATACGCATCCATAAACATTTGAGTTCGAATACTTAATTCGTCACTTATCCCTTCTATGGCTATTTTTTCAGCTGGACTTACCTTACCTCCATACCATTTGCCTTTTTCAACTGCTACCGTATAATACGTGAACTTTTTAGGTTCAATCAATGGATTATTAACAAATTTCCGAAATCCAGCTACAGGACCATTGGCACCTCGACAAAAATCAGTGTCAGCCACTTGGATGGTATCCACCAGAGCCAAGATGCCTGTGGCTATTTCTTTTAATTCAGACAAGGTCAGATGAAGACTTTGCAAAATTTGTTGTTCGAGGTTTAGAAAATCTTGGATCGAATACGTAGCAATTGTATCCTGAACCTTCAAAAAAGATTCATCTAAACATATTTTTAGAAATTGGTGTAAGTTTTTGCGCAATAAATTCCAACTACGACCTTCCTGAACCTCTGTTCTCGCATAATTGACAAGTAAGGCGGTTAAATTAGGATCACCTAATGAGTTTACCCTTTCTAATAATTGGTCTAATAAATCATGAATTAACTGATTCCCGTCTAAAATGACTTCAAATTGATTGGGCAAATTTAATTCCTCGATAAAAGATGAACTTAGGCGCTGCACAAAACTATCAATCGTCATAACAGAGAAAAGTCCGTAGTCTTGAAGGATTTGTTGAACTGCTATTTTAGCTTTTTTAGCTAATTCTTCTTGACTAAATGATTTGCCATCCTGTTGTAATTCAATTTGAATTTGTTGGATTATTTCCAAGCCTTTATTTTTTTGTTCAATCGGATAAGTTGACTCATAGGGATAGTTAGCAATTAATTCCAAAAATTCAATGATTCGAGAACGCATTTCCTCGGCTGCTTTGATCGTAAAAGTCACGGCTAGGATACGACGAAAATAGCCTCGGGTGTCCGTACCTGCTAAGGCCAATTTAATATATTCGAGCGTCAAGGTATAGGTTTTACCTGAGCCGGCAGAAGCAGAAAAAAGTTTAATGGACATGAATTTTCAAGAATAACTAAGACAATGCAAGATAAAATAAAAATAGAAGCTATCTTTGTTTCCCGTAACCAAATAATGAAAAACCTGATGTCTGGCAAGGGGAATCCCAAAAAATCAAAGTACATTTTTGTTACGGGTGGAGTAACTAGCTCACTTGGAAAAGGCATCATAGCCTCGTCCTTGGCGAAGTTGCTACAAGCACGTGGCTTAACTTGCACCATCCAAAAATTTGATCCATATATTAACATCGATCCGGGCACATTAAATCCCTATGAGCACGGTGAATGTTATGTCACAAATGATGGCGCAGAAACGGATTTAGACTTGGGTCATTATGAGCGTTTTTTAAATACGCCAACCAGCCAATCCAATAACATCACCACCGGTCGCATTTACCATAATGTGATTACCAAAGAACGCCGAGGCGATTATTTAGGTAAAACAGTCCAAGTCGTTCCGCATATCACCGATGAAATCAAACGCAATATTTTGATTTTAGGAGAAACTGGAAAATTTGACATTGTGATCACTGAAATTGGCGGTTGTGTGGGAGATATTGAGTCTCTTCCTTTTATTGAGGCTGCACGCCAATTAAAATGGGATTTAGGTGAGAAAAACACACTTTTTATCCATTTAACTTTAATTCCATATTTGGCTTCCGCCGGCGAATTAAAAACAAAACCTACGCAACACTCCGTAAAGACACTTTCTGAATCCGGAATTCAACCCGATATTTTGGTTTGTCGAACTGAGCATCCTTTGCCACAGGAGATGAAAAGGAAAATAGGTCTGTTTTGCAACGTATCCGAGCAAGATGTTATCGAGGCCAGGGATGCCGAAACGATATACGATGTGCCTTTGTTAATGAAGGAAGAACGTTTAGATAGCCGCGTACTTTATAAGTTGGATATTTACAATGATAAAGATTCCAATTTAACGAATTGGAAAAGCTTTTTACAGAAATTAAAATCGCCAAAATTCGAAATAACCGTTGGGCTCATCGGAAAATATGTCGAATTAAAAGATTCTTATAAATCCATCGCGGAGGCATTTATTCATGCTGGCGTGGCGAATGAAATTAAGGTTAATGTCAAATGGATTTCATCTGAAACCATGGATGTCGATCACATCGAGGAATTATTTCAAGGATTAGATGGAATTTTAGTAGCTCCTGGATTTGGCGAGCGAGGAATTGAGGGTAAAATTAATGCCGTGAAATATGCACGTGAGAACAAAATTCCATTTTTAGGAGTTTGCCTAGGCATGCAGTGTGCGGTCATTGAATTCGGAAGAAATGTATTAGGTTTAGAAGGTGCTCATTCGTTTGAAATGAATCCGGATACAGCCTATCCTGTGATTGATTTGATGGAATCTCAAAAAGATATTTCTGCTAAAGGCGGAACAATGCGCTTAGGGTCTTATCCATGTAAAATCGAAAAAGGCACCTTAGCTCATAAAATTTATGGTAAAAGTTTGATTCAAGAGCGCCATCGTCATCGCTATGAATTCAATAATGCCTATTTAAAACAATATCAAGAGGCGGGATTAATCACTTCTGGAATCAATCCAGATTCGAATTTGGTTGAAATTATTGAATTAGCTAACCATCCATTTTTTGTTGGGGTTCAATTTCATCCAGAATATAAATCAACTGTCGAATCTCCTGCTCCTTTGTTCGTTCAGTTCATCAAGGCCGTTTATCAACACGCGGTTCCTTTTATTAAAAATTCAAAATAGTACATATGGATAAGAATTCAATTACTGGTATTGTTTTAATCATGGCCATGCTACTTGGGTATCAATATTTCTTTGCACCCAAAGAAGATACGATTAAACCCAAAGCCCAAGTTTCCGTTATTGCAAAACAAAGGTCAGCCAATAAAGCGGTTGCAAATGGCTTGCCAACTGTAACGCTTGATAGTTCTGTCAAAGAACAAATATTCGTTTTGGAAAATAAGGACATTAAAGTGGACCTATCTTCCATCGGCGGAAAGATTTTAAGCGTTCAATTAAAAAATTACAAGAGCTATAAAAATTACCTTGCGGATTCATCAGAAGGCATAAAAATTTTTGATAGTAAAAAAGATGTATTTAGTATTGAAATACCGACAAGCTCGGCTAAAATAAGTCTTTCTAATTTAATTTATACCGGGAGCCAACAAGGATCGAATGTACGTTTTGCAAGTGTGCTGCCCAACGGGAAAAAGATCTCCCTTACCTATTCATTGCCTGAATCAGGATTCCAACTCTCTTATTCCTTAGATGCCAAAGAAATCGCTGATCAAATCACAGGAACGGAATATACAATTCATTGGAAAGAAAATGTCACCCAAAATGAAAAGGACATTACCGAGGAGCGAAAAGCGACGATTAATTATTTGTTGACACAAGATGAAGAATTCGATAATTTATCAGAAAATCCTTCGTCACAACAAAGCGAAAGCATTACTAATTCTACCGATTGGATCACATTTAAGAAAAAATACTTTTTAAGCGGTTTGATTCCGCAAGGAACACATTTTACTAAAGCCAATGTAACAAGTACCCCTAATCTGAATGATTCCACCTATATCAAAACCTTGGATGCACAGATTACAGGCAGTACCCAGGATTTAATTCAAGGAAAATCAAATTTTCAATTTTACTTTGGACCCAATGACTATTCCATCATTAAAAATGTAGCCCCGTCATTTGGGAAAAACGTAAAATTAAGTTACGATTTCTTGTTGCCCATCACCCGTTACATCTTCGTTCCCCTATTCGGATTTTTAGAAAGTATTTTCTCGAATTATGGATTGCTGATCATCATGCTCGTCTTGATTATCAAAACCGCCTTATTGCCACTTACGTATAAATCTTACGTATCCATGGCTAAAACACGGATTTTGGCCCCTGAAATTGCGGCGATCAAAGAGAAAATCGGTGACGATGCGGCCAAGGTACAACAAGAAACCATGAAACTTTATGGCGAAGTAGGTGTCAATCCATTAAGTGGTTGTATTCCTGTATTAGCCACCATGCCTGTTTTGATGGCGGTATTCATGTTATTCCCGAACTTAATCAACCTTCGTCAACAGTCATTTTTATGGGCTGAAGATTTATCCACCTTTGATTCGATATTAAGTTTACCCTTTACCATCCCTTTTTATGGGTCTCATATCAGTTTATTCTGCTTATTGATGACCGTATCCCAATTAGCCTACGGGTATTATAATAACCAAATCACGCCGGATCAACCAGGTCAGCCCATCAACATGAAAATGATGGCCTATTTCACACCGGTAATTTTCATGTTCGTGATGAACTCATTTCCTGCGGGATTAAGTTTTTATTATTTCGTTTCCAATTTGGTGACCATAGGCCAACAATTAGCCATTCGCAAATTTGTAAACGAGGATAAAATCAAATTATTACTTGACGAAAACCGCAAAAAAATCGCTGCGGGTGGGGGTGCTAAAAAATCTCGTTTCTCTCAATATCTTCAGACACAATTGAAAACCATGGAAGAAACGCAAAAAAATGCAAAACAAAACCCGCCTAAAAAGAAAAAGTAATGAGATCATTAAGTGCCGCCTATTTTGAAAGAGCTAATCAGGTAATTCCTGGTGGGGTAAATTCACCTGTACGAGCATTTAAATCTGTAGGAGGTAATCCCGTTTTCATTCAATCCGCTAAAGGCGCATATTTACATGACGTAGACGGAAATTCATACATTGATTTAATTGGTTCCTGGGGACCCATGTTATTTGGGCAAGCACATCCGGCAATCGAACAGGCCGTTCGTGACGCATTAACCAATGGCTTTTCGTTTGGGGCACCCAGTTATAATGAGGTCATCATTGCTGAGAAAATCATTTCCATGGTTCCTTCCATCGAGAAGGTCCGATTAGTGAACTCCGGAACAGAAGCTACCATGGCAGCCATTCGGGTGGCTAGAGCCTATACGAAACGAGATAAAATCATCAAATTTGAAGGTTGTTACCATGGCCATGGCGATTCCTTTCTAATTGCGGCAGGTTCGGGCGTGGCCACCTTAGGAACTCCCGATAGTCCAGGTGTCACAGAATCAACCGCCAGAGATACCTTAACAGCGGTTTACAATGATATAGAATCATTGGAAGCACTCTTTGAGGCGAATCCATCTGGCATAGCAGCGGTCATCATTGAACCCGTGGTGGGGAATATGGGTCTAGTCATTCCAAAAGAAGGATATTTAGCTGCTATTTCCACATTATGCAAAGAGCATGGCGCATTACTGATTTTCGATGAGGTCATGACAGGCTTTCGCCTTTCACCAAGCGGATATCAAGGAATTTGTGGAGTTAAACCAGATCTTACTACATTAGGCAAAATTATAGGTGGAGGATTACCCGTAGGTGCTTATGGTGGAAGGGCGGATATCATGAATATGATCGCTCCTTCAGGGCCTGTTTATCAAGCAGGAACACTTTCTGGAAATCCGTTAGCAACTTCTGCAGGAATGGCTATGCTTAATTTAATAACCAGCGATTTAGATGTGTACAAAAGACTTGAAGAAAAAGGTAAATTAATCGCTGAGGCAATCGAATCACAAATCCAGAAATATAAAATCAAAGCACGTGTAAGCCAATTAGGCTCCATGTTTACTTTATTTTTTACGGATGTAGTGGTAGAAAATTTCAGCGATGCTAAAACTTCCGATACAGCTATGTTTGGACGTTATTTTAAAGGCATGTTGGACAAAGGAATTTACCTCCCTCCTTCTCAATTTGAATCTTGGTTCCTATCTGATGCCATTGGGGAAGCGGAAATCGCTAACATCATCCAAGCGAGTGACGAAACACTGAACGAAATCTCAGCATAAATCCATACCCCGCGATGGTCAAATTTTCGGTTATCATTCCCGTTTATAATCGACCCCAAGAATTGGACGAGTTATTGGAATGCCTTCAAAACCAAATTTTCAGGGATTTTGAAGTGATCGTTATCGAAGATGGATCTGAAATTTCTTCAGAAACAGTTGTCAAAAAACATCAAAAAAATCTTAGTATCTCCTATTTTACAAAAGAAAATGGCGGACAGGGCTTTGCGCGGAATTACGCATTTGAACGTGCTAAAGGGGGCTTTTTTATTATTTTAGATTCCGATGCCTTAATTGAACCCAATTATTTAACTGAAGTAGATCTAGGCATTCATGCTGAAAACTTAGATTTATTTGGTGGACCAGATAAGGAACATCCAAGTTTTAGCCCCATTCAAAAGGCGATTAGCTATAGTATGACCAGTGTATTAACCACAGGTGGTATACGTGGAAAAGCAAAAAATATCGGTGGACAATTTCATCCAAGAAGTTTCAATATGGGTATTTCTCGGAAAGTTTGGGAAGCCACTAAAGGCTTTAAAATAACCCGAATGGGGGAAGATATTGAATTTAGTATTCGTTGCATTTCGATGGGATTTAAATCAGGACTTTTAGCCAAGGCATTTATATACCATAAACGAAGAACGAGTTTTAGCCAATTTTATAAGCAATTGCATTTTTTTGGTCGTGCCAGAATTAATATTAGCCGATTTTATCCTCAAGAGTTAAAAGCTGTACACTTTCTTCCTTTGGCCTATTTCCTGTTTTTTTGGAATACGATCATGTTAAATATTATAGATGTAAACCTTGGGATGTATTTCTCGGGAATAATCGCCTTGTATTGGATCCTTTTATTCGTCGATGGAATAATCAGTACCAGAAATATACACGTGGCAATTTTAGGCCTCATCGCAGCGAATATCCAACTTTTAGCCTATGGACAGGGATTCCTAGAAGAAGGTTTGAAAAAAATTACCAGTAAAGACCTTTCATAAGGTAATTTTGTACATAATCTTTAACGCCCGCTTCTAAGGTATAAAAAGGTTTCGAATAGCCCACACTTCGTAATTTAGCCATATTCGCCTGGGTATAATATTGATATTTATCTCGAATATCAATGGGCGTATCAATGTATGAAATTTGAACTGGCTTATCCAAAGCATTAAACGTGGAGGTACCTAAAGCATTAAAACTTCTCGCTTGCCCAGTTCCTAAATTATAGATTCCAGAATCCTTACGATGTTCCATGAAAAATACACAAACTTCCACGAGATCCTTGACATAAATAAAATCTCGCAATTGCTCTCCGTCGGAATAATTAGGATGATGTGATTTAAATAATTTTAAAGAACCCGTAGCAAGAATTTGTTTATACGCATGCCAAATCACTGAAGCCATCCGACTTTTATGATATTCATTAGGCCCGTAAACATTGAAAAACTTTAATCCTGCCCAAAAGAAAGGCTTTTTGTCTTGTTGCAAAGCCCAAATATCAAAGTCATTTTTGGAATCACCATATGGATTTAAAGGCTTTAACTGCGGGATTGTAGATTCATTATCATCATAGCCAATCTCGCCCAAACCATAGGTAGCAGCTGAAGAAGCATAAATCAGAGGTATTTGATAAGAAACACAACGATTCCAAATTTCCTTTGAATAATTGACATTCAATTCATCAAAAATCGCTTTATCAAACTCGGTCGTATCGGTTCGCGCACCTATATGAAAAATAAATTCAACTTCCTGATAATTTGAATCTAACCAAGTCATGAATTCAGATCTTTCGACACGGGCTTTGATTTTTTTACCGATTAAATTTTTATTTTTCTCTTCATAGGAAAAATCATCTACGGCGATAATGTAATTGAAGTTTAACTCATTGAGTCGTTGGATTAAACAACTACCAATAAATCCAGCAGCACCGGTAACTATGATCATCTTATCCTGTTTTAATTTTCAAATTTACATAATATCCCGATACCTTTCGTACCTTTGTTGAATAATTGGACTATCTGCTACTGTTTTCCCAGATATCCGCTAACCGAACTGAAAACAATGGTATATGTAATCCGAAAGGAACATTTTAATGCGGCGCATCGCCTTTACAATCCCGCCTGGTCAGACGAAAAAAATCAAGAAATTTTTGGTCCTTGTGCTAATATCAATTGGCATGGACATAACTTTGAATTAATCATTACTGTCAAAGGACATCCGGATCCAGAGACTGGATTTGTATATGATTTAAAGCAATTAGGTGATTTAATTAAGAAAGAAATCATCGATCAGGTGGATCATAAAAATTTGAATTTGGATGTTCCATTTATGAAGGACAAATTGGCCAGTTGTGAAGTTTTGGTGATGGAATTTTGGAATATTTTGGCTCCAAAAATAATTTCAACATCCACCACGGCTGTATTGCATAAAATTCATTTAATTGAAACGAACAAAAACTCCGTGGAATATTTTGGGGAATAGCCTATGAAATACTTCATCTTAGTTGGCGAAAAATCAGGCGATTTACATGGATCAAATCTCATTAAAGAGCTGATTTCCATTGACCCAAACGCTGAAATTCAAGCCTGGGGAGGAGATGAAATGAAAGCCGCCGGGGCTGAAATTTTGATTCATCACAAAAATTTAGCCATCATGGGGCTATTAGGCGTTTTACAAAATCTGTCTCGTCTGAAAGGATTATTCAAATTATTTGGCGAACAGATCGAAGCATTCCAACCTGACACCATCGTTTTTATCGATTACGGTGGATTTAACCTAAAAGCAGCACGAATCGCTAAATTAAAAGGATTTCATACCCAATTTTACATTGCGCCAAAAGTCTGGGCATGGAATAAAGGTCGCGTAGATACGATTCGAAAATGGATCGATGAACTGTATGTTATTTTCCCATTTGAAAAAAAATTATTCGAAGAAAATGGAATAAAAACACATTATGTAGGCAATCCTTTACAAGATGCCATTTCAAAATTCAATCCCGATCCAACATTTATTCTGTCTGATAAAACATATGTGGCACTCCTACCTGGTAGTCGAAAACAAGAAATTCAGGCATCTATGCCCATATTTGAGGCTTTAAGCAAAGAAATGCCAGACACATCTTTTTGTGTAGCAGGCGTATCAGAATGGAAGGATTTATATGCGGCATACCCATTAACTGTCATTTTTGATAAAACCTATCAGGTTCTACACTATGCCAAGGCTGCTGTAGTGACGTCAGGTACTGCCACATTAGAGACGGCATTATTAGGTGTCCCTCAATTAGTCGTTTACAAAACCGATTGGCTATTTTATTCGTTGGCCAAATTGGTCGTAAATATAAAATACATATCCTTAGTCAATATCATCCTTAATCGGGCAGCGGTACCCGAATTAATCCAAGCTGAATTTTCTGTTTCACACCTAAAAAATGGGTTAAGGGAATTATTACAGGCTGATTCGCCTTCTCGAGAAAAACAAAAATTAGATTATTCCGAATTAAAGGAAAGCATAGGAAAGGAAGGTGCATCGCAAAGAACAGCAGCCTATATCGTGGAATCCGCGAATAATTTTAAGCTAAATAACGCTTAATCCACGTTTTCTGAACGCCTGGGATACCTTGGAAAAATTTAGCTATGACCAATTTATCCACCTCAAAATCACCGCTCGGAGTGAATGGTTCACGAATGATAATCCGTTTATTCACATAATCGAATCCAATCATCAAAATGGGTACTTGGGCTTTAACGGCAATATAATAAAAACCGGTCCGAAGTTCTTCTACATCCTTTCTTGTCCCTTCAGGCGCCAGCACAGCATGAAATTCTGTATTAGCTTGATAAATATCCACGATCGCATCAACTAAATTGGATTTCTTACCACGGTCCACGGGATATCCCCCTAACCAACGAAACATCCATCCAAAAGGCCCCTGAAACAATTCCTTTTTACCCCAAAAATAAATGGGCATATTCATGAGCGAACGGGCGCCTAGGCCGACAGGGAAATCAGTCCAAGTCGCATGTGGACAAACGATGGTAATACTTTTATGTAATTCAGAGGGAACCTGGCCTTCAAGTCGCCAACCCGACCATTTAAATATTAGATCAAAAATGGGAGATTTAATTAACATATGACTGCAATATTTGTCTAATTTGAGATAAAGAGCTAATGGGATCTATAAGAATGGCTTGAACACCTACTCTTTTAGCGGATTCAATATTACTGAAATTATCATCAAAAAACATGACTTCAGAGGCCAATAAATTATTTTCAATTAATACCTGTTCATATATACGTGGATCAGGCTTAATCAAGCCCATTTCAAAAGACAAATAAATCTTTTTAAATAAGTCAAAAACATGCTGACCTTCGGGACCTACACGCTCCTTCATAAAAACACGTGCATGAATGGAACTCGTATTACTTAATAAATACAAATCAAACTGCTTGGCTAGATCAGCCAATAATTCATAGACACCCCCATGAAAACCTAATAATAGGGCATTAAATGCTTGATCAAAGGTCTCATCCGAACAAGAAAATTGAAATCGATTTTGTATCGACAAACGAAAGGTGTTTTCGTCAACCAATCCCGACTCATACGCTCGCCATAGACCTTCTTCCTGCGTTATTTGCTCGATTTGTAAGGCTGAATAATCTAAAGAAAGAGCGCTAAATGCCTCATAGCTACGTACTAAATCTATGGGCAACAAAACATTACCCAAATCAAAAAGTAGCGCTTTAACTGGTTTCATCTTATTCGATAACAACGCCCATTTTACCAAACTTTTCGATTCGTTGATCAATCCGTTCAGACACAGACATCGCCGATAAAACCTTCAATTCTGAAATAATCACCGCTTTGATATTGGCAGCAGCCATATCCGGTGCTAAATGTGCCCCTCCTAAAGGTTCTGGTATAATTCCATCGATAAGCCCATTACTAAGCATATCATCTGCCGTTAATTTTAATGCTTCGGCGGCTTGCTCCTTATAATTCCAACTTCTCCATAAAATAGACGAACAAGATTCCGGTGAAATCACTGAATACCAAGTATTTTCCATCATCAACACGCGATCCCCAACCGCAATTCCTAATGCTCCACCCGAGGCACCCTCACCGATAATAATACAAATCACGGGGACCTTCAACATAAACATATCCCTAATATTGCGTGCAATCGCCTCTCCCTGCCCTCTTTCTTCCGCCTCTATCCCAGGAAAAGCACCAGGTGTGTCTATTAAACACACAATGGGCTTATTAAATTTCTCTGCCATCTTCATTAATCGCAAAGCCTTGCGATAACCTTCTGGATTAGGCATACCAAAATTTCTAAATTGACGTTCTTTGGTATTTCGGCCTTTTTGTTGACCTATAAACATCACCGAAAACTCATCATTTATGTTCCCAAATCCTCCCACCATCGCCTTATCATCCGCCACGGAACGATCTCCATGAATCTCGATGAATTCATCGCACATTTTTTCAATGTAATCAAAAGTATAGGGACGCTCAGGATGACGAGAAAGTTGGACACGCTGCCAACGCGTTAAATTTGAAAATGTCTCTTTCTTCAATTCGATAATCTTTTCTGTCAATGAAACCACGGCTTCGGAAACATCTACATTATTTTCCAAAGCTAACTTTCTCATTTCAATCAACTTATCTTCTAAATCAGCGATAGGCTTTTCAAACTCTAATAATGTTCTCATAAATTCTCAAAAATGAATCGTACAAAAATAAGGATTAAAGAACAAAAGTTTCATTCTTAGTAGGCAAAATAACGTTCTCAAAGCCTAATTTATTCACTTCTTCCGTAAAGGTTAACATACTTTCCTCTTCACCATGTGTTAAAAACATCACTTTATTCTTAACAGGATCTTGTGTTTTGACAAAATCCAAAAGACCTATTTGATCCGCATGACCTGAAAACACATCTATTTTTCTGATTTGAGCATTTACCTTATATTCTCGATCGCGAACTTTAATCGTATCTGCTCCAGATAATAATTCTCGACCTAAGGTTCCATCGGCCGCATAACCGATCAACAAGATCGTACAATGTGTATTACTAATGTTGTCAGCAATATGTTTTTCCACACGCCCTCCAGAAATCATCCCAGATGAGGAAATGATAATGCAAGGTTGGTGATAATTCTTGATCGCACTTGACTCCTTTTCTGTTTGCAAGAATACCAAATTATCAAAATCAAATAATTCATCATATTCCTTCTGGAAACCTCTGGCCTCTGGATTCAAATAAGATAAATATTTAGCATAAATTTTGGTCGAACTACGACCCATCGGGCTATCGGTAAATACCCGGATGGCCGGAAAATTACGTTCCTCGATTAAGCGATTTAAGGTAAAAAGTACGGCTTGTGTACGACCGACCGAAAAAGCAGGAATAATAAGTCGCCCAGGTAAGTCGATACAGGTTTCGCGGATAATTTGCTCCATAGCATCCATCGGAGGCACTTTATCCTCATGAATTCGATTTCCATAAGTAGTTTCACACACCAAATAATCACATGGTGGCAATATAGCGGGATCAATATGTAGGGGATAATTTTTGCGACCAATATCACCACTAAAGCCCAAAGTCTTTATCTCATCCCCTTCTTTGATCGAAAAATAGATGTGGGCCGCTCCTAATAAGTGACCCGCTGGAATAAACGTTATTTCCAATCCTGGATGAACCACGAATTTTTTATTAAAATTCAGGGTGACAAAATTATCCAAGGAATTTTCGACGTCCTTTTGCAAATACATATCGCCTCGTTTTAAAAGACGATCCATTTGTTTATGCTTTTTTCTGCTTTCCCCTTGCGCGGCTCGTAAGCGACGAAGATGTAAACTCGCCGAGTCCATCAGTAATAATTCTGCTAATTCCGCCGTGGGTGGTGTACATAGGACTTGGCCCTCATATCCTTCGCGATAGAGCATCGGTATATTACCCGAATGATCAATATGCGCATGCGTTAAAACTACAAGATTAATTAATGAAGCATCAAAAGGAAAAAAGGAGCTATTTTCATAAGGAGTTTCATAATCGATCTCCCGCTCCATATCCGTACCACAATCGATTAAAATTTTATACCCATCCTCAAGCTCTAACAAATACATGGAACCTGTAACTTGTTTCGCCGCACCCAAAAATTGTAATTTCATAAATACAAAGAAATAGGGGCCTTTCGGCCCCTGATTGCTTTACAAAAATACATAAATTTCTCTAATATTTACTATTTAACTTCTTTTGAAAAGGCGGCTTGACGCGCATCCAATTCAGCTTTAGCTAATTCTTTATCAGCGATTAAAGTGCGGTAGCGGAAGGTAACAGATTCACCCTTTTTCAAAGTTAAATTCCGAATGTCCTTTCCATTACTAAACACCTTAGCTCCTAATGGATTTACGGCAAAAAGGCCATAGCCACGAGCATGCCAATAAGAAGGATAGCTAACATTGGAAGGATGATCAAAAATCACAATATTGATGGGATGATTATCCATGATCCCTTTTAACTTCATCCAAGTGGCACGTGTGCTCCAAACAGCTTCTCCCTTAATTCCTTCACTACTTTCATAATCGCCAGTCACACCTGAATTATCTAAAACAGGCACCTTCGTTTCCACGCCATGCGCATCGGTAAATACGTCGGGTTTGTCACTTGGGATTTCCAATTGACGCGCCACACGAATCGCAAACATCCCATCTTTCACATCTTTGAAATTCACCACATCACTCATGGCTGTCAACGTGGTCATACGATCAATCACACGTGTATCTGCCGTTCCAGAAAATACATAAGTCGTTTTTTCACTGAGCACTTTTTGCCCTTTTCCGTCTTCATCTACCCAAGTGGCCGTGGTCACCAATTCCCCTTGTTTACCTCCCTTATTTGAAAGCACTGCATCATGAAAAATAGTACCCATTTTATGCGATTGTAAAGACTTGATAATGGCTGTAGAATTATTCCAGTAATCATAGCCATTCACATCTTCATAATTTAACCACATACCTACGTGGTGTGGGTGATCTGTACGTTCTCCGGCACGTGGCGTGACAGGATAACCCCGAGTAATCGTTGTCCCCTGCGCGGAAAGAATAGGGAAAAGTACAGCCTTCTTCAAAACCGATTCACCTGGATAAAAATAAGATGTGAAATATTTGCCACCCACTAGGACATCAATCTTCTTTTCAGCTTCATTTTTTTTGAAACTAACTGGAAGATTTTGAGCAAAACTGGAAAAGGAACAAAAGGACAAAAGAATGAATAATTTTTTCATAGGTTTTGGTTTAAAGTAAAATTCCGAAGGTCACCCTCCGGAATTTTACAAAAATAGAAATTAATATGAATTAATATCCTGCATTTTGAGGAAATCCTCCATTTTCAGATAAATCCACTTGTTTTTGAGGAATAGGGCGAACTAAGTGTTTGTCAGCCACACCTACCGCAGCATCTACGTTATAGGTTTTAACACGCGAAATTAAGTTATTCCAACGTTTTAAATCCATCCAACGTGTTTGCTCTCCTGCTAATTCACGTGCACGCTCTTCCATAATTAAATCCATGTCGACCGCAGTTACTTTCATCGCATCCGCTTTTCCTGCTGCTGCTGCACGAACACGAACCATATTGATCGCTGCTACAGCTTCAGCTTGCTTACCTAATTTAAGTTGGGCTTCTGCCAACATTAAATAAGTATCTCCTAAACGATGCACAAAATAATCACGTGATCCATTCTCATACGTCATATCTGGACGAAGTGGATCGAAGAATTTTTGTAAAGTCGGGAACAACGCATAGTTATAAGTACTTGGAACTAACACCTGATAATTCTTTTTTGCACGCTCAGCTACACTCATTTCATATCCTGGAATATAAATACATGTATCTCCAGTTTTAAATGTCACCGTTTTTTTAGTTACATCAAAAGCCGTATTGTAGGTTCCTGGATTATTTGAATACCACGTATCTTTAAAGGTCTTTTTATAACGCGTATCATTTACACGATCGGCAAAAACCGTATTCAATAAATATGGCGTAGGCTTCAAACGCTTAAATGGACGACCATTGTTTACATCACGTTTCATACCTGACTGTGTATCATATTGCATACCAAAATACAAGTGTAATTTGTTTCCTTGATTATCCACAAAACCATTCGTCAATGGATCTGAAGTATATTGTACCGCGAAAATAACTTCATCATTGATTTGATTCGATTGATCAAAAATGGAAGCAAAATCTGGCAATAACTTGAAACCATAGTTATTGATTACGTTATTACAAAAACTAGCCGCATTGGCATAATCCGTAGCTTCTGCAAACTTCGAAGATGCACGAGTTAAATACACTTTAGCTAACAAATTCTCTGCTGCTGCTTTCGTCGCACGACCATAATCTGAACTTGCTTTCTTGTTTTCCAATACAGGAATGGCTGCCAATAAATCAGCTTCAATTTGCTTGTAAACAGCTTGCTCAGGTGCCCGTGTAGCTGC
>CAIVPF010000069.1 GCA_903907745.1 uncultured Cytophagaceae bacterium
CACATCCCTTTTTCTATCATATCCCCCAAATTGTTTAAGAATTTGCTGTGGACTTTCTTGAACAGGCGGATGTAATAATTCCCATTCATGTAATTTATTGGAGAAAAAAGTCTCGATGTTATTAATATGCCAGAAGCCCGAACCTCCTACACTATACAAGGTATCCTTCCGGATAAATTTGATCGACGAAAAATTATGTCCCCGAAAATAGGTACTAAGTAAACTCGTGAAACTCTGATTTTTAATATCGAGTTCAAACAATTGCCCAGTCCCTTCGATCGAAACCAGGATTTTACCCTGTACATCAAAACTTTGATTTGTAAGAATTTTAAAATCTCTTAAATCGATATTTGAAAAGCTTAATTTCCCTTGACTCACCCAAATGCCGTCCTTTTGCTCCTTAAAAAGTTCCTTGGTATTCAGAGATATCCGATAATGTAAATAATCCTGAGGGTCTTTAATCACCAAGTCCGTATCGGCTTCTAACCTAAGAAAAACAAAAACGAGCAATACAAGCAGGACGTATTTTTCCACAAACAAGATTATATAATTAACAACCCAAATATGAGAATTTTAATTTTTTAATAGATTTTAAACATATAAAATATTTTGTGTAATACGTAATTATCCTAAAATCTCTTAATCTCAAATGAATGCCCAGCTACTATTGAGGAATATAAATTTTGAAACATCAAAACTGATTATACTTTAACTCCTAAAAACATTACAAAATTGATTTTTCAATCAAATTTTAATCTAAACAAGTAAAAAACCTTGTTTTATTTTTACATAAATTTCCCAAATTTTAAAGAAAGAGTTATAATAATACACAAAGCCGATTGTGGCATGTGCAAAAATGGAAAAGGTCAAAATGGACCAGAATATTCGAACGAAAGAGGTTTTTGGGCTGGACCTTTTGAAAAATATCCAGAATCCCTACATATCATATGAAGGAACCTTACCTTTTGCCTACAAAATCGCAAACTCTACCCGACGATTCGCCTGCCTTCCCTCATCCGTTTCATTACTCGCCTTCGGTTTAAAGCTACCATAGCCTTTGGACTGAATGCGAGTCGACTGGATTCCTGAGGCCAACAAATAATTCTTCACCGCATCCGCCCGCGCTTGAGACAATTTATTATTAATCTCATCCGTTCCCGTATTATCCGTATGGCCTGAAATCTCGATGGTCAATTGCACATTTTCCCTCATCACCTGCACCAACCGCTTTAATTCCGGCTCCGACTCAGCCGTCAAATCCGCCTTCCCTAACTCAAAAAACAAATTATTCACCGTCATCGATGAGCCTTTCTTTATCGGCGCCATCGCGAGATCTCGTTCATCTAGTTCTAAATACCGACCGCTCAACTTACTCAAATCCAAATTAATCGAACTCGGCAAAAAGCCATTCGCCTTCGCCGTTATCCCATAATTTACCCCATAAGGCAACACCAATTTATATACCCCCGACACCGGATCTGGTTTGGCAGTTCCCAACAATTGTCCCGTCTTCAAATCCTCATAAGTCACCGAAGCCCCCTCCGGAACGGTTTGAGTCGTTGTATTCATCACCTTCCCCGACAATAAAACCACCGGATCCGAAGTCCTGCTCGATCCGATCATCGGACTGTTTTTCACATTTTGCTCCATTAAAACAGGAGCCGAAACTTCCTTCTTTCCCGCATCTCCCTTCTTTCCCGCATCTCCCTTCGCCGTCGCCAAAACCGGCGGCACCACCACTTCCTCTTTCTCCAAGGCTACCCGAAAAATATCTTTTTTGCCCAAGGAGTTCTTACTCGAAAGAAAATAAGCATAATCGCCTTTGGCCGACAAACTATAATAAGCATCGTATTCCTCCGTGTTAATCGGCGCACCTACATTCACCGGCTTACGCCAGGAACCCCAAGTTTCATCCAATCGCTTCGTCATATAGATATCCTGAGAGCCTAGGCCGCCTGGTCGGTCCGACGAAAAATACATCGTCCTTCCATCCGCCGCCAAATAAGGCGTCGTCTCCGAATATTCCGTATTGATATCTTTGCCCAAACCCAAGGGCTTAGACCAGGCCCCATCCACCAAAAAACTCGCATAAATATCATCTCGATCACTATTCTTTTTCTCCGAAAAGGCCAACAACAAGACCTTCCCATCCATACTCAAATACCCATATTCATTTAGCCCTTTGCTCAGTCGCTCATACCCCGGAATATTAATTTTCTCCGGAATGGACCAGCCATCTTTCGTCTTTTTCGACAAAGAAAATCCCCGCGTTTCATAATTTCCTTGGACATAAGCCCCTTTCAATAACATCGTCTGCCCATCCGGTGAAATGGATAAAATCGTGTTGTACTGATCCCGATTCAAGACATCCGGCATCCGACGGGCCATCGACCAGGCCCCCCCAATAAACTCCGCATACCAAATATCCTGCGATCCCTTCACCGTTTCCGAACCCTGCTTTCCAAAACGATTCGACGGATGACTCTTCCGACCAAAATACAAGGTCTTCCCATCCGGCGCCATCACCGGATTCAATTCCATATATTCACTATTCACCGCGGTCCCCAAATTCTCCGAAGGCTTTTGGGAAAAGCAAGCAAAACTGATCAATAAGCACAACAAAAATCGCATCCTACACCTCTTTATTTCCTCTGTAAATCCACTTTTTCTCCATTTTTTCTGGCTCATAGGCCATCAACCAATCCACTAATTTTTCCGGATCATTGTCCACATGCAAGGCCGCTAAATTACGCTCCTTCAAAAATCCCTCCTGTACCATATGATCCACATGTCTCAATAAATGC
>CAIVPF010000070.1 GCA_903907745.1 uncultured Cytophagaceae bacterium
CATTGTTCAGCCCTACTAGATCATTATTTGTCAGAATTTTTTCATCCGTCCAGCCACTTTCAGATCCATGGCCTACAAAATGAATAAAATCGGCTTGTTCATTGAAATAGTTCAAAACCTCCTTTTTGGCAGCCAATGAGCCATATTGTCCATTTTGAAGCTCTTGAGGAAATTGATCTAAATACAATTTTTTAACTTGAAATCCTGCCGAGCTCTGTTCCAAAGTCTTTGAAAAATCTTCAGCATCTTGCATATGTAAATTCGCATCTCCATCATCCGCGATAAAGCCCATCGAAAAAGGGCGGGCCAACAAGGCTTTTTGTTGGTCCTGAAAAGCGATTAATTTATTGATCATTACCTGGGCGTCGATGGGATTCCTAACCGGAATCCGACCTATGGCGATTTGCATATTTTTTTTTCTTATTCCTGGCCCTTCCGACCAATCAGCCCCTAAGGAATCCAGCATGCCATAATAATCGTCTGAGGCATAACTCGCTAATGGTTGGCTCGATTCCTTACTCTGGTAGGTGGGCACATAGGTCAATTTTTCTACCGTACTCGCCACCGTAGATTTACCTTTATAATCGATCGAGGCATCTCCAAAAATCAAGGCATATTTTAATTTTCCAGCCGTCCAGCCATAAAGGGTAGCCAAATAATTTCGTATGGCAGTAACATCTTGCTTGCCCCCTGAAAATTGATTCATGATTTGCTCGGTGCTGACGGCAATCGTAGGTAAATTTTGGTTTTTAAAGGTAGCTAATGCCTTCGCTAAAGGCAAAATTATAGGACTACAAATGATGACTAGTTCGGTGTTTTTAGGAGCGGCCCAAGTGCTATTTTCCACCTTTCCTAAAAACACAGGAGCTTGAGCCTTGGCTGGATCGATGAGTAATAATTGGCTTCCAGATTTTGCCTCTAATTGCAATATAGTCCCTGGATTTTTTAATTTTTCCCATGCATTTGGACCATTTTTCCACCAAATTTGTTGGCTTGGGCCCAAGTTTTTGATTGAAATCGAAAAGCTAGAATCTATGGTGTTTGGCAATAAATACCAGGGATTTTCTTGGCTCGCATTGTATAATCGGGGGTATTTTAAAGAGATATAATCTAAATATCCAGTTCCAGACGAATTCGTATATCGAAGTGTCCAATTCCAGGCATTGTCCTTGAGTTGCGGATTCAGCCAGGTGCTATAGTCTTTCGTGTTCGATTTTTGATCATATCTCCCACCGCTAATGGCCGGAATACTTATCGCAGGAATAGTATTTCCGGGTATTTCCAAGGTAAATTCACCGGCATTTACCGAGCTATTGACCAATCGGGTTCGGAGATAAATGGGCAGTCCCATTTTATAATCGGGTAAATTGTATTGGACGATTTTATTACTTGAGCCATAAAATGCATCGCCGAGCCATTGTCGGCCCGACTGAATGAGACTATATGTTTCCGGTTCATAATGCATTTGGACATAGCCATAATCCAATGCGGGGGATTTTCCGGTTTTGGCATCGACTTCTGAAATTCGTTGGGCTGCAGGGTCATCGAGCCGAATAAAATAAAAGGTCGAATCGCTATACAAATGTGTTTCGGGTTCTCCCACTAAGAGATGTGGTGATTCTCCCCAAAACAAGCAATAATCTGCCGCATCCCATTTTCCATCCGCTTCGCCCTCAAAAAACATGGGCCAAGCCTGAAGATCCCTCGGTCTTTCTTTGGCTAGATCTTCGGGTAGCATGCCTGCTTTTGTGGCATAAAGCCCGACTTGTTTGGGATTAATTTCTAAGCGATTCAGTTTATTTTTTTCTAACCAAGCGGCATCTATTTTTAACATGCCGGACTGGGTTGTACCTACTTTGATCCACTTCCCACTACTGAGTAGGCTGGGAATTTGTGCGAAGGTTGCGGAGGGAATGAGGAAAGAAAAAACACCTAGTAGTATCCCAAGAAATGGATTAGTCAATCGCCGGATCCAATGGAGTAACTTGGGCATGTTTCGCTACTAAATAGTTTTTATTCGAATGTACTTCTTTGCAAAAGTAACGTGTTCGGCGAAGTTTCCCTTTGATTAGGTGAAGGTTTTTTAAGGAAAAGGCTTGACCTTCTGCTAAAGTATGTAAACTATGGGTACTAAGTGGTGGATCAAAGCTTTTAAGGATTTCTACCAATGGGCTATGGCCTGTGGAGGAGGCGCTTGGGTTTTTCAAATAGGACCGAAGCACGCTCACTAATTCTTTTGGGATTAATTCTTCATCCAATATTGGCTCAAAAACATCCAAAAATGCCTGTTTCCACTCATTTCCATGGGGGAGGACTTTATTTTTGTAGGTTTGGTAGGTCAATAAATGCGCTACCTCGTGTAAATATGTGACTAGAAAAGAATAGGGGTTCAAATTATGATTGACCGTAATTTGATGCCCTTTTTGTGGCGAAAATCGGTAATCGCCTAATTTAGAATCTCGGGTTTTACTGACGATGAAGTCAAAGGGATGGTCTTGCCAGAGTTGAAAGCAATATTCAGCCACACTTGGCGGGAAGTGATCAAAAAAAGATTCTATTTTTTTGCTCTTGGTCATTTTGGGGCATAAAAAAAGTCCTTCGCATGCGAAGGACTTTTCTTTTTGTGCTTTGATTACTTAGCAGCTGCAGTGTCAGCAGCAGCAGTATCAGCAGCAGCAGTATCAACTGGTGCAGCAGCAGCAGTATCAACAGCTACTGAATCAGCAGCAGCTTCAGTTTTTTTCTCACCACAAGATGCTAAAGTTACCATACCAGCAACGAAAGCTAAAGCGAATAATTTTTTCATTTTTGTAATATTTTAAGGTTTGAGCTACAAAACTACGTGTTAAAATGATAACAACAAATTTTTTGCCTAAAAATTTAAGTTTTTTTTAAGTTTTAGGTTAAAAATCTTAAAAATGGCTCCTAAATGCAATATGGATCATGTTAAAATCAGTAATTCTTAAGTAATTCTTAAGAAGAGGCAGATTTTTAGTTCCTGGTTATCGAATTAAGTCCTTGAAACGGTCGTAAAATCCGCTGCTTTTGAAGGTGAATGTTTTGTGCAAAACAAAGTTTGAGAGAAAACTAAAACCCATTCCCGTAATCGTTGTACTAATCTGGGTAACGTTAATTCTTTTATAAGAAAAAGGAATTTGAAATAAATAATCCGTGTAAAATGTTTGAATAAAACGATACGGGATGATACTGAAAAACCAAGTGACAAAGCCTGAAAATGTGGCAACCATGAGAAATTTAATCATTTCTCGATTGGTTTGTTGGGATTTTCGCGCATCGAAGGCAAATAACTTTGTTAGGATAAACCCGACGATCAAGGAAATGTAATAGGCAGGAAGTATGGATGATTCGTAAGGTAATTTGAACCAGTCTTTAATCAAGCCGCCTGAAACTAATTGAACAATAGCCCCAGCGCCAGCAATAAAAAAATAGGCTAGTAAGTCCTTTTGGTTAAATAGTTTGGTTTTTTTGGTCAATGGCTTAAATTAAAACATGTTTTTTACGAGGCTTGGATAAACACCTAAAAGTAAAGTTCCTAAGGTTGTGGCCCATAAAGCAATTTTATATAGGCTTGGTATTTCGATTTTTTCGATATCTCCATCTCTAAAATATGCGGCGATGATTCCTTTAAAATAATAGTAAACGCCTACCGCAGACATCATAATCGCAAGGATAACCGGATAGGTCATATTCCGACTAAATGTGTCTGAAAATACAAAGAATTTCCCCCAAAAACCTCCCGTCAATGGAATTCCTGCTAGAGACAATAAAGAAACCGTGAAACAAAATGCCAAACCTGGATTGTTTTTGGCAAGTCCTTCAAAGGCTTGAAAATTCTCTGGTTTTTCTTTCCGACCCGTTTGGTAATCTGAAACTAAAATAAATACGGCAAAGGCTGTGGCCGTTGCCAAAATATAAGCGAAAGAATAATATAAAATAGTCGATGTACTGCTAGCTTGATGTGCGCTGACAGTCATCAACATATAGCCCGCATGGGAAATACTGGAATAGGCCAACATCCGCTTGACACTTTGCTGGTATACCGCCGTCACATTTCCCACAATCAAAGTCAGCATGCTGATAAAATAAATCGTTATCACCCAAGTGGAATACATGCCCCCAAATACATCACCAACAATGTGGTATAATGCAGCGAATCCAGCCGTTTTTACCACCGTGGACATGAACATCGTAAAAATACTGGGTGCTCCTTCGTATACATCTGCCGTCCAAAAATGAAATGGCGCCGCGGATACTTTGAACAATAGGCCAACGGTCATCAATAAAACGCCAATAAATAAAAAGTTCGGCGTGGATTCAGGTGCGGTAGAGGCAATGATTGTTCCAATATTCGAGATATAAAAGGAATGCGTCGCTCCATAAACCAAAGTTATGCCAAACAACAAAATGCCGGTCGCAAATGCGCCCATTAGAAAATATTTCAAGGAGGCCTCATTCGCACGTAAACTGCGTTTATCCGAACCAGTTAACACATACATCGCCACCGAAAGGATTTCCAATCCGACAAATAACATAATCATATGATCAAAAGAAACCATCATAATGGCTCCAACCACAGAAAATAACATCAATGCATAATACTCAGCCGGATGCGTATGCTCATCATCATTTCCAAAACCCCTAGAGAATGCCACCACGAGGAAAGCCGCTAATTGAATTAATAAACTGAAGTTAATCGACGTATTGGTCGTTCGGAACATATGCCCAAACCATAATAATTCATGGTTCCAATCCGCTGCAGTCAGGCCCATGCCTATCGCTAGAAATACCAAGGTGAGCGATTGAAGTACTTTTCTTGAGAACCAAAATCCCAAAAATAAATTACTAATTCCGAAAAGCGATAAAGCAATGATAGCCGTCATATAGATGCGTTGCTGTTATATTTAATTATTTTATTAGTTCAGCTAATTGTACTACCGTCGCCTCACTAAAACTCAAAACCACATTTGGAAATATTCCACCCAAAATCACCAAGGCGCACAATGGAATCAATACCCATTTTTCTGCCGCCTGTAAATCTTCAAAATCCTTCGTGATGCGCGAAACATTGCCAAACATCGATTTTTGAATCAATCGCAAGGTGTAAACCGCGCCTAAAATTATTGTTATCCCCGCCACAATTCCCAAAGTCATTTGATAATCAAATACACTTTTTAACAATAAAAATTCTCCGATGAAACCATTCGTTAAGGGCAAAGCCACCGAACCTAAACTTAAAATCACAAAACAAACACTCAGCACATAAGATGCCTGTGTAATTCCACCTAATTGGGCTAATTCACGAGATTTAGTTCGTCTTTCAATCAAATCAATCACAAAAAACAAACCCACTACATTAATACCATGGCTCAACATTTGATATAAAGCGCCTTGAATACCTTCGATGCTTTGAGTCAACATACCCGCGGAAATCAATCCTACGTGTGCAAAGGAAGAATAGGCTAAGAGTCTTTTGGCATCTTTTTGTTGGATCGCAATGATCGAACCATAAATAACACCTATAATCGACAAAATCATGGCTGCTGGACCCCAAGCCGCAATGCCCAAGGGGAACATAGGCAAGACTAATCGTATCACGCCATAAGTACCCATTTTCAACATGATACCGGATAATAACATAGTTCCTTGCGTCGGCGCGGTCGTATACGTATCCGGCTGCCAGGTATGAAAGGGGAAAATCGGCATTTTAATCGCAAAAGCGATGAAAAAGGCGAGGAATAAATAACCTTGTTGGGCCGCTGAAAGTCCATGTGCCGTTTGGTATAAAACATCCATATCCGCTGAATGAATCAGCCCCGGCGTACGTAAATACACGAAAATTAATCCAATTAATAAAAATAAAGATCCGAAGAGTGTATATATGAAAAACTTAAACGTGATGGCCTGACGGTTTTCACCCCCATAAATCGAGGCTAAAAAGTAGATAGGCAATAAAGAGGCCTCGAAAAAGAAATAAAACAAAAAGGCATCTTTGGCTAAAAATGCGCCCATTAAAGCGGTTTGCATCGTTAAAATCAAGCCTTGATATTGTGCATTATTCGCTTTATCTGTATTCGCAGTGCTCGCAATGATGAATGGAACCAATAAAGCACATAGCCCAATTAAAATCCCACTGATGCCATCAGCCAGCAAAGAAAAGGAAATCCCCACCTCAGGAATCCAGGCATGCGTGAAACTTTGAGAAACTTGGCTTTCTGACATTTGAGTCAACAGATATCCCGTCGCGCCCAATTCAATCAATGCAGCTCCCAAGGACCAAATAAATGATTTGGCAGGCTTTGCAATCAACAAAATAGCGCCAGCCAATAATGGGAAAAATAGGATAAAAAGTAAATTCATGCCTTCTTCGTCAAATAAATATTATAAGATCAAGGATTTTAATCCCAAAAATAAAATGATGGAGATGGATATAACCATCACAAATACATAATAACCCACATTTCCAGTCTGTGCCTTTCTCAATTCGGTAGACGCATATTGAACGGTTTTGCCAATCCCCTCTACGAGTAAATCAATCACCAAAAAGTCAATTACCTGGGCAAAGAAATTGGACATCATGGCAATCGGTTTCACAAAAAGCACATCATATACTTCATCAATGTAAAACTTATGATAAATCAATTTTTGTATCCCTGAAATGTCAGCATCCTCCGAAGGAATCGACTTCTTCACGCCAAACAAATAAATAGCCAAAAACGCAGGCAAAAATGCTGCCAATAAAGGAGCCCCCATTTCCAAACTCAAAAAGGAAACCTCACCCAGCCCTTCTGATTCAGGTAATAATGGCGCTAACCAAGTTGCCAAAAACTCATGTCCACCCGCAAAATGAGGTAAATTGATCAATCCTCCACCTACTGAAAACACGGCTAATACCATTAATGGAATCGTCATCGACAAAGGGGATTCATGTACATGATGCGCCTGCTTTTCTGTCCCCCTAAATTCACCCCAAAAGGTTAGAATAAACACACGGAACATATAAAAAGACGTCAAGGCCGACCCCAAAATCGCCAAAGCCCACATCACCTGATCGTGGTGATACAGGTGCGCTAAAATTTCATCTTTCGAGAAAAAACCCGCAAATGGCGGAATACCCGCGATCGCAATAGTTCCCAATAAAAAGGTCACATAGGTAATCGGCATTTTACTTTTTAAACCGCCCATTTTTCGAATATCTTGCTCATCTGACATCGCATGAATCACAGAACCCGCCCCTAAAAACAATAAGGCCTTAAAAAAAGCATGCGTCATCACATGGAAAAAAGATGCCGAATACGCCGAAGCCCCTAATCCCATGAACATATAGCCCAATTGAGATACCGTCGAATAGGCCAATACCTTCTTAATATCATTTTGAAACAAACCAATCGCCGCTCCTAATAAGGCAGTAGCTAATCCGATCCAACCCACAAAATGCAACACCTCCGGACTTAATTCAAATAGTACATTCGCTCGAATAACCATGTAAATTCCCGCCGTCACCATCGTGGCTGCGTGAATCAAAGCAGAAACCGGCGTCGGTCCCGCCATCGCATCGGGCAACCAAGTAAATAATGGAATTTGGGCCGATTTACCCATCGCACCCACAAATAAACAAAAAGCAATTAAGCCTACATTTTCAGGAACATCGCCCGATTGAATCGCACCAAAAATATCCGCATAATTGGTATTCCCAAAATGCTGGATCAATAAAAAGATCCCCGCCAAAAAGCCTAAATCCCCAATTCGGTTCATAATAAAGGCCTTGCGCGCCGCATCCCCATAACTGTTCTTTTGATTCCAAAAGCCGATTAATAAATAGGAACATAAACCTACGCCTTCCCAACCTATAAATAACACGGTGAAATTGGCCCCTAAAACCAAAATGAGCATAAAGAACACGAACAAATTCAAAAAGGAAAAAAACTTACCTAATCCTTTATCATGCGCCATATAGCCCATCGAATACAAATGAATCAAAGTTCCTACGCCCGTGATGACCAATAGCATCATAATCGATAATTCGTCGATTTGAAATGCCAAGGGAATCGATAAATCCCCCACCTTAATCCACTCACTTAGCGTTAAAATTTGAGTTTTTCCATCAAAATTCAAAAACAATTGCAATGACAACAAAAAGGCTACCAAGGGAGGAATCGTTCCGATGATACCTGCCAATGTCTTTGAAATACGCGGAAACCCTAGGCCATTAATTGCAAATCCCAATAAGGGTAAAAGAGGTATTAAATAGATAAATGACATAAATTAATTTTTTAACTTATTGAGGATCCCGATATCGATACTTTGAATGTTTCGATAAATCATCACGATGATGGCTAGGCCTACCGCAACTTCTGCTGCCGCAACAGCCATAATGAAAAAGACAAAAATCTGGCCAGAAGGGTCTGAATAATACGATGAAAATGCAGCTAATAATAAGTTGACCGCATTTAACATCAACTCAATCGCCATAAACACAATAATGGCATTTCTTCTCGTCAACACCCCCAAAATCCCAATACAAAATAAAGCTGAGCTTAAGATGACGTAATGAGTTAAAGGAATCGTAAGAATTATTTCAGGTATGGATTGCATGGGTGATATAATTAGGCAATTATGCGAGGCAAAAATACGAATTAAACTTAAATATTCGTCATGAAAATCTACCTAGCGGTTAAATCCTTGTAATTTAATCTCGGTCAACTTCCGTTTCGTATCCATCGCAAAATCCCCTTTCATCATCCAATCATAATAGGAAGGATCCGATTTTAAAACATCTAACACCGGTCTGCCTGAATGCTTACCAAAATTAAATACAGCCACCTTTTCTTTATTGTAGACCATGCGATTGGCGAAATCAATTGAATTCGAATTCGACAACTCATGCAATTTGTTCACATCATTCTGAATCGGGAAATAATCCTCACCCTTATCATCTTTCATTGCCACACTTTCGTAATGCTTCACCTGGGCATTTAAAACTTCCAAGGTCGCTAACACGTCCGCTTCCGCACCGTGGGCCCCAATTAAATCTTTGCCGCAATAAAACTTAAAGGCCGCCGTCAAATTCCGGGGTTCCATCATATGAAATATTCGTTGGGCATCCACCAATTTCCGATTTTTCATATCAAAATCGACTTCATTTCGTAAAAACTCCTCCACCAACATCGGCACATCAAATCGGTTCGAATTAAATCCCGCCAAATCACAACCATCCAAAAACTCCGCCAAGGATTTCGCCACCTGCTTAAATTGAGGCTCATCCTTCACATCCTCATCATATATCCCATGGACTAGCGATGCCTCCAAGGGAATCGGAATGCCCGGATTCAATCGCTTCGTTCTCACTTCCACCGTTCCGTCGACATGCGCTTTTGCAATCGCAATTTCGACAATACGATCCCTATTGACCATCACTCCCGTGGTTTCTAGATCAAAAAAAGCAAGTGGTTTATTTAATTTTAATTGATGCTCCATAACTGATTTTTTATACTAGCGACAAAGGTAGCTTATTATTACCTTTGTTCGATGAAATTTAGCCCCAAAGCCTTATTTTTTGATTGGGATCATACCCTTTGGGACCATGACCGAAATGCAAAAGAAGTCATATTCGACTTATTGGACGAATTTAACCTGCCACAATCGGTCAATATGTCGAAGGAAGAACTTTGGTCCATTTTTCATCAAGTAAATGATCAAATCTGGAGCGAGTACCAATTAGGCCAAATTTCCCAAAGTACCCTGCGCGAAACTCGCTTTCTTCGCTTTTTCCAACAAGTAAATTTCAAAGGGCCCGACAAGGATTTCTCCGAACAATTTCTATATCGAACACCTCGAAAAACACATGTCTTCGATGGCGTCCATGAGCTAATTCCGGAAATGGCCAAGCGATTTCCGCTCTATATTTTAACGAATGGTTTTGATGATATTCAGCATGTCAAGGTCGCCGGAACCGGCTTGACCCCCTATTTCCAAGCCATCATTACCTCGGAAATGGCCGGAGCGAAAAAGCCCGATCCACTTTTTTTCACCTACGCCTTAAAGCTAGCTGGATGTGAAGCGCATGAGGTGTTGATGGTAGGCGATCACCCCATTTTTGATATTCAAGGGGCCGAAAATGCTGGAATTACCGCTATTCATGTGGATTACCAACAAAAATTCGCGGAATCTAAATACACCATTCCGCATATTCAGCACTTAAAAAAGTTTTTGATTTAATTATTGAAAAAGCGACAACTGATTGTCATTCGACTTGCGATCAAAAATCTTTTTGTCTCGAATGAATTTTTTGTGATCCTCCAAAAACAAAATAAAGGCTTCAATCTGCGCATAAAGAGGATTGAAATCATAGTGATTCAAATCGTAGGTTTCCACATAAAGCTGTTTGAAATCCGTAATCACATAATCCAAACGCTCAATGCCGTATTTTTGAAGGCCTAATAAATACAGGTTTTGATGATTTTTAAGGAAGCGCCCCGGTTCATAATAGGAGGTGCTTTTTAGGTCAAACGCGATGTGATCTCCCACACCATCCACATATCCGTAAATCTGTGCGTTCTTATATCGGGCCTCTACGTAAAATTGAGTCTTGTATTTTTCAGGGAGGAGTTGACGCGCTTGGTCAATAATCCCCTCTGCAAAGAGTTCTTCATTTTCACCCAAAATGACGGCGCGTTCGAAATCCATGCCTTTTTGCTGGGCTTTGTTCGTAGGCTTGCGCACCCGATTGATCCGTTCGATCATCTCGATGTCATCCACGATAATTTTCCCAAAGGAATCCCGTGCTTGACTTTGATAAAGCGAAAATGAATTTAAGAGCGTCGGATATAATCGATATAACATGGGGGCAATTTATCCAATTTGAAGCCGGGATACAATGTCATTCCCGATTAAATGCGTTTCAGTGATTTCCGAAACATCTTCTAATTGAACATTTCCATAAAATACGCCTTCCGGATATACGACCATCGCCGGACCTTTTCCACAAAAATCTAAGCAACCCGATTTTTGAATCCGAATCTTTTCTGTGCCTCCTTGTTTGGCCCATTCCGCGCGAAATGCGTCAACTAATTCAGCACCATGGCCGGAACCGCAACATTTTTTAGGAGCGTCTTTCTCGTTGGAACAAATAAAAACGTGTTTTGAATAATGCATATTAATTAATTTCTAAAACGATGGGACAATGGTCAGAATGTTTCACATCCTGTAAGATATAAGCATTTTGAATGCGATTTTCCATGGATTTCGTGGTCATGTGGTAGTCGATGCGCCAGCCCAAATTCTTCGCTCGTGCCCCGGCCCGATAACTCCACCACGAATATTGATGAGCCATTTCCGGGTTTTTATGCCGAAAAGTATCGATAAAACCACTTTGAATAAAACTTTCCATCCATGCCCGCTCCTCAGGCAAAAAGCCAGAACTATTGGCATTGGATTTTGGATTATGGATATCGATGGGTTGATGACAAATGTTATAATCCCCGGCAATAATTAAGTTTGGAATTGTTTGGGTTAAATCCTTTGCGTAATTGTGAAAATCGGCTAGCCATTCCATTTTAAATTCCTGCCGTTCATCTCCGCTCGAACCTGAAGGCATATAGACACTCATGATGGAGAAATCGGGAAAATCGAGGCGCAACACGCGGCCTTCAAAATCATATTTTTCGATGCCACAACCCACTTCCACATGCCTTGGCTTTATTTTGGAAAAAATCCCCACGCCTGAATATCCTTTCTTTTGTGCGGAATGCCAATGCACTTCGTAGCCTAAACTTTCTAAGCCACTTACATCCACTTGGTCTCTGTCGGCCTTTAATTCCTGAAGGCAAAGCACATCTGGATTCTCTTCGGCTATCCACTCCACAAAACCCTTTTGCATGGCGGCTCGGATGCCATTGACATTATAACTGATGATTTTCATACTTAATTAAAGACTTCTTCTTTGAAATAATGAATAATATGCGCCTTTAAAAGGATTTCTTGTTCTTTTAAAGCCAAAGGCGGCAGGTTTTGGACCAAATTCCAATGGGGCCACCCTTCCGCATCCAATCCCTCTAATTCGTAAATGCCACTGAAGCTCAGCACTTTACATGTGGCGATGTGCATTAAATCTTGTTTTTGTTCTTTGGTAAAAAAGGCATGTCCTTTGCCTAATTCTTGAACCCCAATTAAAAACAGGACTGCCTCCAAATCGGCAGGCCGCTTGTCTACTTGTTTTTCGAGAAAATCTAGGATGGTTTCCCACTCTTGCTTCACCAAGGCTGGTTCGAATTCCATTTGAGGGGATAAGATTGGTTAGTGAAGGGGAATTTTGAATTTCGCTGATTCCAAAATAGCCTGTTCTCCCTGCGGATTATTGGCAATTAGAATTAATTCTCCCTCTATTTCGTGTTCGGTAATTCGCGTGATGTTCACCCGACCTACCCCGTTTTGTACACCTTCTTTATTAGGTAAACTCGACTCGTAAAAATTATTTTTATCTGTATATTTATCCAGGTTCTTAATTAAGTTTCCGATATTCCCAATCTCCCCATCTCCTGGAATAAAATAGGTTCCTGGACCATTCATATTGTATATTTTTAAATACACGGATTCCAGATTATCTTCCTTGGTCGCGGTCAATGTTAAGGCTTTTGCTCCTAATTCCGATTTTAGTTGGGCATTTACATCCTTGGATTGAATGCGGTGATATTGATCCTTCCCGAAAATAATTTTTCCGGAAAAAAATCCCGCTTCCACGGGTCTTTCACTAAAGGAACGTTCATAGGAAAGTAGCATAACTACAATACCTAAGCCTGTATACAAGAAATAAAGGGGGTTTTTAATGTACGCTATCACCAATGAGCCGATTGGATTTCCAATCAACATCCGACTTATTCTTAGCTTTAAAGAAGTCGTTTTTTTCATGATCTTAATGGTACTTTGATGACGGAGTGAAATAAATTGTGAACAAAAGTAATATAAGTTATTAGTTGTGTCAATGATTTACATCAATATTCTTGTATTTTTATCCAAAGGTCGTGTATTTTCCTATCGCTCTTCGTAATTTTGAAAACTGTTAATCAACTTATTAGTTTAGACTTTGCACGATGGTGGAAGATAAAATTTCCTTAGGGCTAATTATACCAATTGAAAGACGAAAATTACGAAAAATGAAATCTTTTTCAATCCCTACGTTATTTAAAAGCAATTTAATCAGCCAGATTAAAGAGGCTCGTCGCTTGCAGGATAAAATGAAAAAGGATTTCAAACCGGCTTCTTTTGATTTTGGACCCGTGGAGATACTTATTTCTAGGCATTTTGGTTTTTGCTATGGAGTGGAAAATGCGGTTGAAACGGCTTATCGCATCATCGATGAAAATCCCGATAAACGAATTTTTTTACTTTCTGAAATGATTCATAATCCTGCAGTAAATGCAGATTTATTGGATCGCGGCGTTAAATTCATTCAAGATACCGCAGGAAATCAATTAATTTCTTGGTCAGATTTAAGTCAGAAAGATATTGTCATTGTTCCTGCTTTTGGGACGACTTTGGAAATCCAACAAATCTTACAAGAAATCGGCATTGATTCTTATGCCTACGATACTACATGTCCTTTCGTGGAAAAGGTTTGGAACCGAGCGAATTCGATCGGCCAAAAAGATTATTCAGTCATCGTACATGGAAAACCTAGCCACGAAGAAACGAAAGCTACTTTTTCGCATTCTCGGGCCGTAACGCCTACTTTGATCATCAAGGATTTTTCCCAAGCCATGATTCTGGCTGATTTTATCAGCTTTAAACGGCCTGCCGCAGAATTTTATCAGGTTTTTGAGGGACAATTTTCTGAGGGCTTTGATCCTAGCACCGATCTAAAACGGATCGGAGTGGTGAATCAGACCACGATGTTGGCAACGGATACGCAGGAAATCGTTGATTTTCTTCGTGAAGTGATTACAGAATATTATCATTTAAGCCCTGACCAAATCAAAGACCATTTCGCTGATACACGTGACACGCTTTGTTATGCGACGCACGATAACCAAAGCGCCACCTATGGTTTATTAGCCGAGGAGGCAGATTTTGCCATCGTAGCCGGAGGATATAATTCTTCGAATACTGCCCATTTGGTCGACCTATGTGCTGAAAAATTACCCACGTATTTTATTAAATCGGCAGAAAAATTAATCTCGGAAGATTGCATTTTGCATTTTGATAATGTGACCAAAGAAGAAATTTTTACACATCAATTCCTTCCCAAAAAGGAAAAAACGCGAGTTCTGTTAACCTGTGGGGCTTCTTGCCCAGATGCGGTGGTGGAAGAGATTCTTAGAAAAACAGTCTCCTTATTTCCTCAAGCCAAGGAAGTGGACGAGGTAATTGAAGAATGGGTCGAAAATCAGGCGCTATAATCGCCAAGGATTTTTTGAACAGCCGGCAAATAACCTTCCCCAAATAAATTCACGTGCACCATCAATGGGTACAAATTGTACAAGGGAATTCGTTCGTGAAATCCCTTTTCGATCGGGAATATCGCATGATAAGCATCGTAAAAGGCCGGGTCAAATCCCCCGAACATGGTAGTAAAAGCAAGTTCAGCTTCCCTTAAACCATAATAACAGGAAGGATCTACCAAAGCAATATGGCCATCCGCATGAATCATGGCATTGCCTGACCATAAATCGCCGTGCAACAAAGCAGAGGCCTCATTCGGAATCAAATTTGGTAATTTGTCAAATAAGACTTGAAATTTTTCCTCCGTGGCCGCATCAATTTTCCGATGGTATACAGCGATATCAACCTGCTTTTTTAAGCGATGCTCAATGAAAAATTGTACCCCATTCGGATTCCAATCATTCGTTTGCTTTGCCGCGCCTAAATAATTTGTATAATCTAATCCGTGGCCATTTGCCGAAGTATTTTTATGCAATTGGGCCAATTTAGCACCGAAGTCCTCCCAATAATCACTTTTTTTCTCCCCCGTAGGCAAACATTCCATCATCAAATATTCCTTCTCCTCGAGCGACCCTACCCCCAGCACTTGGGGCACGCGAATCGCTTTTGTCGAATCAATCAATCCCAAATTCTTCGCTTCTGCTTCAAACAGACCCAAATGCTCTCCTTGATTCCATTTAATGAAAAATTCACCGGCCAATAATTTAACGCGAACCGCCAAATTAAAATTACCCCCATAGAAAAATTGGAAATCCTCCATGCCAGAAACATCTCCTAGGTGTTTTCGAAGGATGCTTTCAATAAACTGATATTGTTCTTGCGATTGTTGGGACATATGAATTAGAATCATCAAATCTACCCAAAATACCGCTTTTGAACAATTTTATTTCGTATTTTCAAATTTCCATTCTAACAACTTGTCCCAAGAAAAACATAAGATCCTTGATTTATTAAGTTCCTACCATCGGCAGTATTGGAGGAATGCCTTGGTATTAGGACTATTGAAATCCTTTTTGCACCTGTTGGTGGTGGGGATTATCTGTGTGCTTTTGGAATATTTTGCCTGGTTTTCCTCCCTCGTACGGGCCTCGATGGTGTATGGATACAGCCTTTTTTCCATCGCTGTAATTTTTTGGCATCTTCGAAAGGGCATTTGGGAATTACTTTATCCAATCAGCGAGGCGAAATTCTTACAACTTGCCCATCAGGTGGGGCAATATCTGCCGATTCAACAACAAGATGAATTAGTTAATATCCTCCAATTAGCCAATCAAACCAATCAATCACCCTTGCTCGAGGCAGCTATTTTTCAAAAAATCGAAGATGTAAAAACCTATGATTTTGGCAAATTCATAAGTAAAAAGGAGTTCAAAGCCTATCTCATCGGATTGCTTTCGGTCAGTTTTTTTACCCTGAGTGTGAACCTATGGAACCCCTCCATTTTCCAAAAGCCGAGCGTACGAATTCTTCATTATGATTTCCAATATCCAAAAGAATTGCCCTTTTCATTTCAGATTCTAAATGCAAACCTCCACGCCATCGCAGGTGAAAATTTTGAATTGCGGATGCAATTAAAAGGACAAGATTTGCCACGCGAAGCGTTTGTGATTTGGAAGGAAGAAAAAATTCCGATGGAACCTTACTCGGGGGGCTTTCGGGTCCTTTTGTCGGTGGGTTCTCAAAATCAAATGTTCCAATTCGAGGCAGGAGGTTATTTTTCTGAGCCTCAAACCTTAGAAGTCCTGCGAAGACCGGCCTTGGTTCAGGTGGAAACCCAAGTGATTTTTCCCGCCTATTTAAATCGTGGCATGGAGAAAACCCAACAATTATCCTCCATGGAAATTCCAGAAGGCAGCAAAATTCGTTGGACAATGAAAGCTGAAAACGAAAACGGGATGGAAGTTCAATTAGCCCATGAAAAAGCCCTCAAACTCAGCAAATCCATCATTTCACAGCCCTACGTCTATGAAAAAACATTTACTGCGACGCGCGAGATTCAATTTGGGTTAACACATCCCATGCTTCCTCCTCAATGGGCGCCGAAACAAAATATCAAGGTGACTCCGGATGCCAAACCGAATGTCGAAATTCAAACGACCTTGGACACCCTATTTTATCGGTTTTTCGTTTTTAAAGGGCTCGCCTCAGATGATTATGGCTTGACTCAAATTCAAATGCTTTTTCAACACCGGGCGAATGAACAAAGCAAATGGTCCACATGGAAAAGACAGGAAATCGCTTTTCAGAAGGGGAAAGATCGTGCGACATTCATGCATATTTTCCGGATTGATTCTCTGTCGCTAAGGCCCGGAGCACAAATCGCCTATTATTTCCGAGTTGCGGACAACGATGGTCTGCATGGGCCTAAATGGACGAAAACGGCGCAGGTCCTTTGGACTTTTCCGGAGCTAGCGCAATTGAATCAACACGTTAATTCCGAGTTCGCGCAAATGGAGAAATCGCTTTCGAATGCCCTTGAAAAAGCACAGGGGCTTAAAAAGGAATTGGATGAGGCGATGAAACGTGCGCAATTGGGCAAGGAAATCAATCAAAAAACCTTGGATGAGATTAGGCAAAAAGATGCGGAATTGAAAAAAACATTGGCCGAATTAAAGGCCTTGCAGGATCGCTGGTTAGGACAAACCTTTAGTTTCCAAAAACCGTCGGAGCTTTGGATGCAAAAAATGGCCGATTTGCAAAAACTGATGGAAGAATTAAGTGAAACGGAAGCGCCTAAAAATAATCCTGAAATAGAAAGTTCCTGGCAAAAATCCATTCAGCAAAAGCAGCAAACCGAGAAAAATCGTGCCCTGGAATTAAAGCGTTTGGCACAGTTTTATAAGGATTTGAAAGCTGATAAAATGTTGGAAGACGCCATTCAAGGGATTAATGAAATGGCCGAAAAACAAGAAAAGCTAGATCTCGATCAGGCGAAGTCTGCTGAAGAATTACAAAAATTGGCCCAGGAATTTCGTCAACAAGAAAGTGCGCTCGATGAATTGAAAACAGAAAAGCCTGAAAACAAAGAAGCCTTAGATGCGATGGAACCTTTGGAGAAAGAAATCGAGCAGGATTTTGAAAAGCTTCAAAAAACGAAGAATTCAGCAGATCAGAAAAAAACGGTTCAGGATCTCAAAAAACTAGCCAAAAGTCTCGAGGAACAACGGACGCAGTCGGAAAGTATGGAATTGGATTTGAATATGAACCAGCTGCGCCTGGTGCTAGATGATTTATTGCAGATGTCGTTTCAACAAGAAAAACTCATGCACAGCCAAATGAGTAAAACGGCGTCTCAGCAACAAATCAGGCTTTCAGAAACCGCCCGCGTCCTCGAAGATACCTTGCTCAGTTTAGGGAAAAAATTACTACCTCTTTCCTCCGTCATCACTAAAGAAACGACTCAGATGCGTAACCGGATGAACGATGCGGCACGTTATATCAAAGAACGGAAATTTGATATGGCGGAAATGAGACAGCAACAAGCGATGGCGGCGACGAATAATTTGGCTCTTTTGTTGTCGAATTTACTCCAACAATTACAGCAACAACAAGCCCAGTTAAACCCCGGAAAAAAAGGAAAATCCAAACAAAAAATGAAGGGTTCGTGGGCCGGGCGCCAACAAAAACTCAATCAAAAAACTCGGGAAATGCAACAAGGGAAGGGATCGCCTTCGACCGAGGAAATGGTTAAAATGGCCCAAGAACAAGCGCGAATTCGTCAGGAAATTCAGGAAGCGATGAAGCAATTGGGCGGAAATCCTGGGGAAGGGGAATTACAAGAAGTCCTTAAAAAGCTCATTGATGGCATGGATAAAAACGAAGAGGATTTGATTAATAAACGCTTGAATCAAGGTTTACAACAACGTCAAAATTCCTTAATGCCTGAATTAATGCAAGCCGAAAAAGCATTAAAAGAACAGGGCGAAGATCCCAAACGGGAGTCAAAAAATGCACAACAAAAATGGCGTGAAAACCCGCCACCTAATCTAGTGCCCTACCTGAAAAAGCAACAGGAAAACAATGCCTTATTCCAAAAAGTCCCAGTGGATTTGTGGCCGCTGTACCAACAAAAAGTTCAAAAATACCTCGAACAATTTCAGCGTTAAACCGTCTTTTTCTGTTTATAGAGTGGGACAGTGCTGCACGGTTCACCAAAGAACAAACTCTTCACGATCGGCTGAAACTTCGTGCTTATTTGCACATATACATCCGTAGGGACGGATTCTTTAGAGCAGCCTTTAATTACCACACGACCATCGCGAAAAGGCTCTACATCCATAGAATGAAGGACTTTTGCATATAGGCTTTTTTCTAAATCTGCTAAAGTCCCAAACACGGTGGTGGTTGCGAAGGGTGCTAAATGAATGCCGACTAACATATAGGCCCAGGTTGGGATGATGGCATCCACGGAACAGCCTACCGCTACATGTTTGGATTGGTATTGCGTCCAGTCATGCGCTTGAATATAGGCTCTAAAATCCTTTTCTTTTAAGGCGAGACCCATAAATAGACATGGGGCAAGGTCGAAAAAAACGCGATCGCCAATGGGCCGGAGTTCCTCGAGATCGAGTTGGATTAAGCCGCTTTGGCCTACTTTATTGATGATTTCGTCCATGCTATTTTACCTTTGGTTTTGTGCCTTGAAATTCCTTCAAGTAATTCGGTTCTAAGGTAACGATATTTTCAAATTCCTGGTTCAAAAATGCCTGATAGGCCAAATCGCCCATACATTGCGCTGCTGGATATGGCACATCCGCCTCAAAAACCCCCTTGATCTCAGGAAAGGCTTCCTTCCACTTCATGGCGCCATTTCCAAAAATCAAACTTGGTCGGGCGGTGAATTCAATCAAGGAATTTTCATCCAAAATCATCGCTTGGGTTTCCAAATGATTAATCAGGTTATTCGATTCAAAAACGGCTGTGTAAACTTCCATTCGTCGGGCATCCAGCATGGGAATTAAATAGTCGAATTTTTGTCCTTTTCTCCCATAAGCCAGAATTTTCAAGGTATCCAAGGCGATTAAGGGTTTGTCT
Organism: uncultured Cytophagaceae bacterium; assembly: GCA_903907745.1. GTDB lineage: Bacteria > Bacteroidota > Bacteroidia > Cytophagales > Spirosomataceae > Aquirufa. The sequence goes on from CAIVPF010000070.1 coordinate 19,489, forward strand.
AAGCCAAAACATAATCCTTTGGCCGTCGATAATCCGATACGCAAGCCTGTATAAGAGCCGGGTCCCAAGGAAATGGCAATCGCGTCTAGGTCATGGCCCGTGATTTCCGCTGAGGACATTAATGCCTCGATTAAAAGGGTTAATTGCTTCGCATGCGCTCCTTCTTCGATACTTTCTCGCGTGCCCACTAAAACCCCGGCGCGGTGTAAAGCTACGGAACACAGGGGCGTTGACGTTTCGATGCTTAAAATCAGGCTCATGTTAATTTTTTGTCGTTAAAATGGCTTTGAATTTTTGAGGCGCTTCGAGCAATTTGATACTTTCTAAAATAAAAGGGTCTTTGCTAAAGGACCATTCATTGATTCCTTTTTGAAGGTAATAATGTAAAATAATTTCCTCCTCGAGTAGGGAAATGAGTTCTTTTTTATGGGCAATTAATTCCTTTTGCGTGGAGGAAGTCCATTCTGACTTAAGCTGTTGAAGACTCGTTTCCAATTGGGCATAGGCCGGATCTTTTTTGGCTAATTCTAAACTTTGTTTGATTTGCTTTTCAACGGGACTTTCATAATTGATTTTTTGTTGGCCTAACCAATTTTGAAATTCCGCATAATCCTGATCTGAAAACGTAAAGGAATCAGGGCTAGCAATTTTAGGATTTTTGCTTTTGTAATAATTGGCAAAAAGAAAAATCGCATGTTGTTTTAAAAGTGCTTGGGTAAAAGAAGAATAGGAATCTTTATTGAGCCAAATATCCGGTTGAATACCGCCGCCATCATTGACCTTCCGACCATGTTTGGTTTTGAATGTTTTGATGGTAGAATCTTGGTAGGCTTGGGCGACACCCTCTGCATTTTTATGTTGGTAATCGATTGCCTGGATGCACCGGCCGCTAGGGATGTAATATTTGGCCGTTGTAATTTTCATTTTGGTTCGATAGGGTAGGTCACGGGTCACTTGGACGAGGCCTTTTCCGTAACTTTTTTGGCCGATTAACACGGCTCGATCATAATCTTGCATGACTCCAGCGACGATTTCGGCGGCAGAGGCGGAATGGTTGTTGATTAAAATAATCAGGGGTAATTGGTCGTCCAGCGTGCTATTTAATGCCGCGTAGGTTTTGTTCCATTCCTCTACTTTCCCGCGGGTTTCTACGATTTTGGTGTCTTTCGCCAAAAAAAGATTGCAAATGTCGACCGCTTGGGTCAATAAGCCACCTGGATTATCTCGTAAATCTAGGATTAATTGCTTCATCCCCTTTTGTTTCAAATCGAGCAGCGAAGATTTTAATTCCTTGGCCGCGGAGGCGTTGAATTCTTCCAATGACACATAGCCGATTCCCGGTCGAATGATGCCGGAATAGACCACATTTTTGATTTGAACGGTTTCTCGATTTAGGCGTATTTGGGTGCTTTTATTTTGGCCTATCTGCAAGACCTCTAGCGTTAAAGAGCTCCCCGCTTGTCCTTTGATTAGTTTTCCTGGCTCGGTTTCGTCTTTGTCGGCCAGTGAAACCCCATTTACTGACATGATTTCGTCCCCGATGCCCAGGCCGGCTTTGGAAGCGGGGCTGTCTTCGTCGATGAAACCGATAATAAAGCGATGATTGATATGGGTTAACATGATCCCGATCCCCTGGTATTTACCCGTCGTCATGGTCATAAAATCCTCTAGTTCATCCTCCGGATAATAGACGGTGTAGGGGTCAAAACTTTTTAAAAGGGCATCGATGGATGTTTGAATGGCTTCGTTTGGATTGACTTCATCCACGTAAAATTTATTAACTTCCTTAAATACGGAAGCATAAATGTCTAGGTTTTTAGCTATGTCAAATAGCCGTTCGCCCGGCCCTCGAAAGGCAAAGGTCAAGCACAAGAGGCAGACCAGACAGGTGTTGAGTATCCAAATTCGCAGGTTAGGCTTTTTGTTCATGGCTTGCTTTGGCGGGTTTTGCGAATTCGTGTAAAATATGGCGCATCTTTTTTTGGATTAGGTCGAATTCTTCGATCACAGAACCAATATAGACAAATCCGATTATATCTGGTAATTTTTCAAATCCTTCTCCCTGGAAAGTTGGCTTATTTAGGCGATAAGCCTCGCGAATTCGCCGTTTAACTAAATTTCGGTCGACCGCTTTTTTAAACTTTCGCTTGGGAACTGAAATGACGATCTGGGGTTGGTTGGCGGCGGTAGGAGTTTGCCGATACAAAACTCGAAAAGGATAGACAAATCGTTGACTTACGATTGAACTATCCTTTTGAAACAAAGAATCAATAATTTTTATTTGCGTTAAACGCTCGGATTTTGGGAAAGTGAATTTCACGGCAAGAATACTTTAGATAAGCAACAGCGAGCCAGAAATTAGCCTTTCGTTTACCTAAGGCTTATTTTCCTCTCTTTTCGTCAGAAACTGAAAGCTTGTGACGGCCTTTCGCACGACGAGCTAATAATACACGACGACCGTTGGCCGTTGACATACGCTCACGAAAACCGTGCTTGTTCTTTCTTTTACGTACCGAGGGTTGGAAAGTTCTTTTCATTTCATTTAATTGTTAAATCCCCAATAGAATCGAATTGGGTTTGCAAAGGTACAGAAAAATATATTTTATTCAAGTAAAGCAATAAAAAAAATAATGAGTTGATTTTCTATCTTTGTTTTTTAATCTGAATCATTGAAAGTTTCCATCCTTACAGTTTCGTATCAGTCAGCGGCTACCTTGCGCCAAACCATTGAAAGTGTACTCGCGCAGGATTATCCTTCGATGGAGTATTGGGTGATCGATGGCGGAAGTACGGACGGTTCTTTGGAAATTTTACAGTCTTTTAGGGATCAAATTCACTTTATTTCCGAGCCGGACCACGGGATTTATGACGCGATGAATAAGGGCCTTTCCCGTTTGCAAGGGGATATCATTGGAATGATCGGGGCAGATGATTTTTATCCCTCGAACGATGTTATTTCCTCCGTGGTGGCTGTATTTTCGCAGAATGAGGTAGAAGTCGTATATGGGGATAAGCAATATGTAAATCCAGAAGATACTAATCACATTGTTCGCTATTGGAAATCCGGTGCATATCAGATCAAAAACTGGCTATATGGTTGGATGCCTCCGCATTTATCTTTTTATATCAAAAAATCAGCCGCAGATTCTAATGGGCCATATTTAACTCAGTTCA
>CAIVPF010000071.1 GCA_903907745.1 uncultured Cytophagaceae bacterium
CGGTTTTTGGATGAGCAAGATTTTATTGAGGTGGAAACGCCGGTATTGATTAAATCGACGCCGGAGGGTGCGCGCGATTTTGTGGTGCCTTCCCGGATGAATCCGGGTGAATTTTATGCCTTGCCGCAATCGCCGCAGACGTTTAAGCAATTGTTGATGGTGTCAGGTTTTGATCGCTATTATCAGTTGGTGAAATGTTTCCGTGACGAGGATTTGCGGGCGGATCGCCAGCCTGAGTTTACGCAGATAGACTGTGAAATGTCATTTGTGGAGCAGGAGGATGTGTTGAATATGTTTGAGGGTTTGATTCGTCATTTGTTTTTGCAGGTGAAGAAATTGGATATTGGAACGGTACCGCGGATGACTTATGCGGAGGCGATGAAGTTTTATGGGTCTGATAAGCCGGATATTCGTTTTGAGATGCAATTTGTGGAATTGAAAGGGGAGGGTGTGGACTTGACGAGTGGGAAGGATTTTCAGGTTTTTGATGCGGCGAATACGGTGGTGGGGGTTTGTGCGAAAGGGGCTGCGGAATATACGCGGAAGCAGTTGGATGAGTTGACGGATTTTGTTCGTCGGCCTCAAATCGGTGCCAAAGGGCTGATTTATGCCCGAGTTCAGGCGGATGGGGTGATCAAATCTTCGGTGGATAAGTTTTATTCGGAGGCGGATTTGGCTGTTTGGGGGGAGGCTTTTGGGGCGGAACCGGGGGATTTGATTTTAATTTTGAGTGGGGATGGGGATAAGGTGCGGAAGCAATTGAATGAGTTGCGTTTGGAGATGGGAAGTCGCTTGGGTTTACGAGATCCGAATAATTATAAGGTGCATTGGGTGGTTGATTTTCCTTTATTGGAGTATGGCGAGGAAGATGATCGCTGGTTTGCGATGCATCATCCGTTTACGAGTCCGAAGCCGGAGGATATTGGCTTGATGGAAGCGGGGGAATTCGGCAAAGTTCGTGCGAATGCCTACGATTTGGTGGTGAATGGGGTGGAAGTGGGTGGAGGTTCGATTCGGATATTCCAAAAAGAGTTGCAATCCAAAATGTTTCAGGTGCTTGGATTTTCAGAGGAGGAGGCGAAGGCGCAATTTGGGTTTTTATTGGATGCTTTTGAATATGGCGCGCCGCCGCATGGTGGTTTGGCTTTTGGTTTTGATCGATTGTGCTCGTTATTTGGGGGTACGGATTCGATTCGGGATTACATTGCTTTTCCGAAAAACAATGCGGGTCGGGATGTGATGATAGATTCTCCGTCTCCGTTGGCGCAAGCGCAATTGGATGAATTGAAGATTCGAACGAATTTATAAGTTTCTTTCTCTGAGCTTTGTTTTTTTCAGCTTACCTTTGGCAATCCTCGCCGGTTTGCCAAAGGTAGGTTAATCGAACTTTTGCGTATTCTGAAATATAATCTTTCCCTGATTATCCCGCTCCACGATTAAAATCGCTTGGGCTTCATCAAATTTATCCTTCCCATATTTCCATTCCTTTCTTAATCGACCCCCAGTTCCGAATTCATAGAACTCACGCCAGCGACCCACCCGCACCGAATCATCCATTTTTCCTTCTTCCCTCACATTTCCTCCCGGATAAAATGCCAAATACTGACCTCGAATCTTACCATAAACACGCGGAATCACCTCTTTGATTTTCTTTTTGTCCGCATCATAATACGAAATCTCCGAACCCGCCGTGAAGCCCCTTGTATAATAGGTCTTATTCTCCAATTCCCCTTCCGGTCCGTAATTTTCCCAGCGACCATCCTTCGCGCCCATGTAAAAATACCCCTGTTCCACCAAAACCTGATTCACGACTTTCCGATAAGGACCATGGCAGATTTGCGCTGATTTATTGTCCTTCAACAAAGAATTAACCACCCGCGATTGGTTCGGATCAAACCACCAAACCTCTTGCTGGTACACACTCAAAGCCTCATCTTCCACAAATTTTACCACTTGAAACTCCTCCAACGTACTCCGCGTCCCACTCCCATAAGATCCCACCCTTCGCTCCGTTTTCACCCCCTCGTATTCATCCTTATAATTCTCCTTCTTTTTAACTTTTCGTAGGGCCATCGAGGATTTAATCCCAATATTTTTGACACCCAGCTCATCCATAAAAGCCTTACTCTCCTTTTTCCATTTGGCACTTTCCTCTTGAATTCCCTCCAATCCCGTGCCTAATCGCCCACCCAAAAGCCCTTTCGCACGAGTCGTCGTGTCAATGAGAGGCTTGTTTTGGCCCAGCAAAGTCTCACAAAATCCAGAAAAAATAAAAATCAATAGAATTCGGATGAACATGTAGGAACAAACGCCTTAGGCGTAAAAATATTTCTCAAAAATAGAAAATTAAATGATTACATGCGCTAGTTTATGTATTTTTGCGGGAATATCATTAGGAAAAACGCGTTGGAAAAATCAGCAAAAATATATGTAGCCGGACACCGAGGCATGGTGGGTTCGGCCATCATCCGCCAATTACAAGCCGCAGGCTATCAAAATCTTTTAACGAAAACGTCGGCTGAATTAGACCTACGTAATCAAGCCGCCGTCAGCCAGTTCTTTGCCACCGAAAAACCCGATTATGTTTTTCTTGCCGCCGCCAAAGTGGGCGGTATCGTAGCAAATAATACCTACCGCGCCGATTTTCTCTACGAAAACCTCGCCATCCAAAATAACGTCATCCATTCCGCCTTCGAAAACCAGGTGAAAAAATTGATGTTTTTGGGGTCTTCATGTATATATCCAAAATTAGCACCCCAACCACTGAAAGAATCCTATTTGTTGAGCGGTTATCTAGAACCGACCAACGAGCCCTATGCCATCGCCAAAATCGCCGGCATTAAACTATGCGAAGCCTACCGAGCCCAATACGGCTGTAATTTTATTTCGGTTATGCCGACCAATTTATACGGTCCGAACGACAATTACGACCTCGAAAATTCTCACGTCCTCCCCGCCATGATTCGTAAATTCCACGAAGCTAAATTGCACGGGGACGCATCCATGACCCTTTGGGGCAGTGGCTCACCCATGCGGGAATTTCTTCACGCCGACGACCTAGCCAGCGCTTGCCTCTACCTCATGGAATCTTATCACGAGTCAGAATTAGTTAATATCGGCACAGGTGAAGACGTTACGATTAAAGCGCTAGCGGAAACCGTAAAACAAATTGTCGGTTTTGCTGGGGAGATTCACTGGGACAGCAGTCGGCCTGACGGCACCCCACGAAAACTCATGGACGTCTCCAAATTACACAACTTAGGTTGGCATCATCAAATCGCCCTTTCGGACGGTATCAAACTCGCCTACCAAGATTTCCTGGAAAACGCCTCGATTCGCAAATAATGACAAAAAAATCGTGGTTTAGCACCTGGTTCGACTCGCCTTATTACCACATTTTGTACGAACAAAGAGACGAAAAGGAAGCAGCGAGTTTTATTCAGGCACTCCAACAAAAACTTCACATCCAGCCCGGCATGAACGTCTTGGACGCAGCTTGTGGAAAAGGCCGACACGCCCAAACCCTTCATAGCCTTGGCCTTCAAGTCGATGGTTTCGACTTGTCTCCCTCAAACATCGATTTTGCCAAGAAAACTAAAAAATCACATCTCGAGTTTTTCGTCCACGATTTGCGTGAAACCCTTCCGAAACAAGAATATTACGACGTGATTTTTAATTTTTTCACCAGTTTTGGGTATTTTGATGATCGAAATGATAATCAAAAAGCCTTTCAAACCTTTCAAGGCGGTTTGAAAAAAGACGGCATTTTGCTGATGGATTTTTTAAATCCTTCTTTTGTGTTAGCGAATTTAGTAGCGGAAGAACTTGTCGAACGAAAAGGGATTGCCTTTTTTATCAAGCGCTGGGAATCCAAAGGCTATTTATATAAATCGATTGAATTCAGCGACAAGGGCCATGAATTTCATTTTGAAGAAAAGGTAGAATTGATTTCAAAAACTGATTTTATTCAATACGCAGCCAAAGCGGGATTTGAATTAATTGATATGAAAGGAAATTATCAACTGGCTCATTTTGACGAAATTCACTCCCCTCGGATGATTTTTTTCTGGGTAAAAAAATAATAACATGGAACATTTTAAGGCTTTGTGGACCGAAGAAAATCAGGATGGCTCATTTAAAACTTCGCTTCAGGATTTATCCACGGAAATCTTAGCCTCTCATGAGGTTCTTGTCCAAGTTTTGTATTCGTCTTTGAATTACAAAGATGCGCTGTCAGCCCATGGCCATCGAGGCATTACCCAACAATTCCCCCACATTCCTGGAATCGATGCGGCTGGAATTGTCCTAAACGATGCTTCAGGAAAATTTCAAGCAGGAGATCAAGTTATCATTACAGGTTTTGATCTGGGGATGAATACGCATGGCGGACTTTCGGAACTGATTCAAGTTCCTGCTTCCTGGATCATTCCTTTGCCACCGAATTTGTCTTTGAAAAGGGCAATGCAAATTGGTACCGCCGGTTTAACGGCCGGGATGGCGGTGCTGGCTCTAAGACAAAATAATATTTTCCCAGATTCAGGCGAAATTCTCGTCACAGGAGCCTCAGGCGGTGTGGGTATGTGTGCGATCAAACTATTACATCATTTGGGCTATCGGGTTTTGGCTCTAAGCGGCAAAGCGGAAATGGCAGAGACCTTGATTAAAATAGGCGCTTCGCGCGTAATCGACCGCGTGGAATTTATGTCTGAAAAACCACGGACTTTATATCCCATGACTTTCGCCGGTGGAATCGATACGGTGGGTGGCGATGTATTGGTCAAACTGATCAAAAGCCTTCAATTTGCTGGTGCTGTGGCGGTTTGTGGGATGGCCGGAGGCGTGGATTTGCCCTTGCAGGTATATCCATTTATATTACGAGGAGCTCGCGTATTAGGGATTTATTCGGCGGATTCGCCCTTAGAGAAAAAACAAGACATCTGGAATTTATACGCCAATGAATGGAATTACGAACTCGAGGCTATTGCTGAAACGATCAACTTAGTCCAGGCCCCCGAGGTATTAAGTTCGATGCTGGAAGGCCGTTCCCATGGCCGCTATTTGGTTCAAATTCTTGACTAATCTTTGATAAATTTCAAATTCGGCGCATTCGGGATATTCGTAAATTTCAGCAAATAAACGCCTTTCGGCAATCTAGAAATATCCATCTGAATGGAATTTTCTCCTAGCATTAAATTGGCGTTTTGAACAGTTTGAATTCTTCCTTGGAGGTCTACGACCGTGATTTGTACGCTAGCTGAAGATCCTTTTGGAATGCCTACATGTAAGATATCTTGGGCGGGATTTGGGAATAGGCTTAGTTGGCCAAATGGATCCTGTTTTTCCGTTGCCAAAATCGCCACCGTTATTTTTTCTGAGGTAGCCAAACAGCCATTCACATCTTTTAATTTGACATAATATTGCCCAGGCTCCATGGGAGATAAGGTGGTTTGGGTAGCACCTTTGACGGCCACCTCATTATTCATATACCATTGTAAATCTGTCCCAGCGGAAGTCTTTAAGACGCCTTCCACGAAAGAAAGTAGTGGGGCGAGCGGGGTATTGACTGTCAAAGTAAAGGCGGGTGTTGTCATGGAACATAAACCTTTGTTGCTAGCTACTACCTGATATGTTCCCGTTTTTTTCGCTTCCAAACTATTCGTGGTGGCACCTGCAATCGCCACGTTATTGAATAGCCATTGGTAGCTTGGGGCGTCCGCGGAACTCGCTGTCAAGATGACGGATGTTCCATCACAGATGGATTGTGCGCCTGTAGGGCTGCTTTGTACCGCAGGCCCTTTGGTTGTGGTGATGGCTACGTTTGACTTCGGGCTTGGGCAGCCTAAAGATTTGAATTTCATGTCATAGAAATAATAGTAGCCGGTGGTAATGGGGGCATTGTTGTATAAGGCACCGGTCAGGGATAGGATATTCGGAATCGTATAGGGATATCCCAAATTCGCCGGGGCGTTTACCGTGTCCGCCAACGAGCGATTGCTTCTGAATATGCTTGCCCCGTTCGAACAGCTTTGCGTCACTAGATAGGAGCCTGCTTTTGGGAAAAAGAGGTTTAATTGGACGATTTGCCCGGGATCATTTTTGTCGTCGGTCAACTGGCTACTCACTTTCGTCGAATTAGTTTGGGTTCGTGTAGCAGTTAAATCTTTCGTCACGGATGAAATGAGTTCGCCGGTATCTTTGTTGAAGACTGAAAAAGTTATCGTGCCCGAGGAACCTACATAGATTCGCGCGCTTTCTAAAATAATAGGGACTTTTACGTCGAAAATCGGCGCTGGGCCAAAGTTTTCATAATAACTTCCGGTGCCAAATTCGCTTTTTTTCGCCGGTTTTATTCCCCCACTGAAATCGTTTGAACTTACTGTATACACCCCGGCAGCATTGTATGGAGCAGAAACGGTAGAGCCAGAGCCGACCAACACATTATTTGAATACCAAAGTGCATTTCCCGTACTGGTACTTAAATTTAAATTCGTCGCGCCCACACAGTAGGCTCCGGAACCTACAGGTGCTTGCGGATTTTCGATGCTTTGGTTCATCGTGATCAAGTCATTTTGGGAATTTTGATCCGCGGATAAAAGGGTATTCGCTCGCGCCGTGTAGGTTTTGCCGGCGATGAAATTCACATTTCCTGTCACCGTAATCAATTGCTCTTTCCCTGGTAAAATCTCTGCAATGGTACCGGATAGGCTCCCTTGAAGGACATTGTCCAAATAATAATTGAGGTTCACAACCTGATTTTTCTGCGTTTTGCTCCCATAATTTTTTACTTTGACCAATAAACTGGCGGAGCCATTCGTTGCACAATAACTTGCCGATGGATTTGTAATGGCTAAAACCCCTAAATCATTACTGGGTTGAATGACCTGAATCATATACTCTTCTACCTCCCCAGTTCCGATGCTTCCGCAGGTGGCAGGTCCCGAGGAATTCAATTCACTGATCACCCGCATCCGGAAATATTGATTTATTTTAACGGTCGAAGAGCTTATAAATTTTCCAGAATAAGTCGAGCCAGTTATCGATTCAGTTGCGATTACAATTTCATTGGCATCTTCATAATCTCCATCTTGATTCCAATCCACGGCCACTTTAACACGTTTCGAGCTCGACGAAGCAAAGCTAAAGTTCATGTCTAGGCTTGACCCTAATTCCACTTGAATTGGGGTGGACGTGAAATCCTGTTTGGTGGAAATAGAATTACTAAAGGAACCTAAGGTAGTTTGGTTGATTAAATTTTGAAGTAAAGAAGGTTTAATGCTACAATATTCCTTACCACCAATACCCGACACAATCAGCGAAAAATCTTGTTGCTTTTCATTTTTCAAAGTTCCTTTGTGCGAAATCGTCAGGCCATAGGATTTTCCTGGAACGGCACCTTTAACGATAATTTTTTCGACGTTATCTCGGATATTATCCCCAGTCGTAGCCAGGTTATCTGGTTTTTCAGGATCCAAAATGAAAGGCAAATAGGCCCCATTTTCATCTGTTATTTTGATGTCTAGATCATTGACCAATCGAGGGCTGCGGTTATTTAATGCCTTCGTAGTTAATTCGATAATATCTGATTCTGGATCCGTCCAGGAAATCGTTGCCGTTAAATCTCCCTTTCCGGAAGCAATAAAAGTTCGTTTATCAGTTTTAGTATTCGCTAAGGTTCCTTCAGAAATCAAATTGGATAGATCCGAATTAAACACCGTGCTACCCGCTTTTTCCATGTCCAACAAGCCCCAGCCCGTTTGATAATCAGGCCCTCCCGGACCGATATCCATCGCCGTATGCAAAGCCAACCCTTTCAAGGTAGCCGAACGCATAAAAGTATTTTTATTTAGACGATTGTATAATTGTTGAAGTAAAAAAAGCGATCCCGCCACCTGCGGGGAAGACATGGAGGTTCCGCTGAGTGTAGTATAGGCGGTATTGGAAGTATTGCTTGTGGAAAGAATATCGGTTCCTACCCCCACAATATCGGGTTTTATCCGCCCATCGTCCGTAGGGCCCCAAGATGAAAAGTCCGACAAGGTCACATCAGATGCTTTTTCCGGAACCGTCGATATGGATTGAATGGCACCTACGGTCAGGATATTTTTTGCCGTTCCCGTGGTAGAAATAATGTCATAACCATCATTTTTTGCTCGAGAAATATTGGATGAATCCTTTGTTGAATTTTTTAAAAAATAATAATCCCCTGCCTTACTTGGGCCCGTGCTATTCCGACTATTTCCTGCGGATTTTACTAATAAGTAATTGGGTGCCAAAAATGCCGCTCGGTCTAATGCCTGTGCATTTGAGTCGTAATAGCCAAATTTATAATCCTCATTTGCACTAATCGCGTCATTTCCCCACCATTGCCATTTGTTCTTCACTGAATCATAGACCCAGCCGGCTTGATAGCCATAGGAATGATTACTTATGAGCAAATTGGCTGAATTTAGTAAAATTTCTGTGTTGTCATTATTATAATCCCAGACCTTTAAATCTGCCCCAAAGGCCATTCCTTTGACCGATGAATTGACTCCCGCCGCCACCATCGTTCCCGCGACATGGGTACTATGAATATCTGTCGAACCTGAACTTTCTTGTAATTTCACCCGACCACCAAATTCCTGATGGCTTGCCAAGGCATTTCCTCCATCCCATATGGCCAATTTCCCAGCCATCGTATCCGATTTTCCACTCAATGAAACGCCCACGGTTCCTCCCGAATAAACCTGATTCGTCCGAGTCGTCGCAGCGGATTGTGTATTTGAATGATTCCCGATGTAGAGGGCTTCGCCGATTTCGTTGATTTGCTGCAACATTATCACCTGTCCCCGACCCACGGAATCTTTGATTTTTAGGCCCCTTTGGCGCGCTAAACGCATGCTTTTTTGATATAAGCTGTCACTTTGCCGACTATATTCCTCCGCTTTTTCCTGAATCTGGCGCTTCTTTTCAGGCCGATAAATATCTACCTGGGCCTTCAGGCTCTGCGTTTGAAGCAAAACCAAAAGACATGTCATCGCAAAAAGGGGTATTTTTTCTAATTTCAAACGCGTTTAAAAAATTAAATTTAACTGTTTTCTTTTAATTGAACACGAAAGGTTTTTCGATGTAAGTCACAGGGCCCCTTTTGTAAAATAGCCCTTCGGTGAAATATGGTCGGATAGCCCGCATTATGTTCCCAACCATAGCCTGGATACGTTTCCGCCGCTTTTTCCATCCATTCATCCCGGTAGGTTTTGGCCAAAATGGAGGCCGCCGCAATCGAAAAATAATGCGAATCACCCTTAACTACACAGGTATGCGGGATCATTGGGTAGCTAATAAAACGATTTCCGTCGACCAATAAATGATCCGGCCTCATTTTTAATTGATCTACGCAACGATGCATGGCCAACACACTCGCTTTGTAAATATTTATTTCATCGATTGTCGCATGATCCACCTCCGCAATCGCATATTCAATCGCATAGTGCTTAATGACTTGGATTAAACTTTGACGCTGACGAGCACTTAATTGTTTGGAATCGGTCAACAATCCATCCGTAAAATCCTTTGGTAAAACCACTGCCGCAGCCACGACCGGACCCGCCAAACAACCCCTGCCGGCTTCATCTAAACCCGCTTCAATCCCAATCCGCGAAAAATAGGGGAGAAGCGCCATTTACATGCGATCAAAAAGCAATCGTTTCCCTAATTGACTCATATCAAACGCTCCATCCGAATAGGCCAAATGCCCAGACACAAAGGTCTTTTCCACACTCGATGAAAAGGTATGTCCCTCCAAAGGCGACCAGCCACATTGATAATGAATATTCGATTTTTGAACTTGACATGGCTTATTTAAATCCACAATCGCCAAATCCGCCCAATAACCTTCACGTATATAGCCCCGCTCCGAAATCTCGAAACATTCCGCCACCGCGTGCGCTGTTTTTTCGGCAATTTGCTCTAAACTCAACACACCTTCTTTGACTAGGTCCAACAATATCATCAAGGGATGCTGCACCAAAGGCAATCCCGCCGGGGATTTCCAATAGCCCTGTTGTTTTTCCTCCCACGTATGCGGCGCATGATCCGTGGCGATAATATCCAATGCCCCCGCCTGCAAAGCCTTTCGCAACGCTTGTTTATGCCTCGATTCTTTAATGGCCGGATTACATTTGATTAAATTACCCTTGCTTTCATAGTGCGAAGAATCAAACCACAAATGATGCACACAAACCTCCGATGTGATTTTTTTATCGCGAATCGCCTTTCCAGTTTCAAAAAGCGCAATTTCATCCTCGGTACTAATGTGTAAAATATGCAAACGCGTATTTGCTTTTTTGGCTAATTCCACGGCCATCGAAGACGACAAATAACAAGCTTCCTCATTTCGAATCAGCGGATGTAAATAGGACGGAGCCTCCTCATCGGGATATTTTTGTCGGAATAATTCCAGCCGGGCTCGCACCGTCGCCTCATCCTCGCAATGCGTGGCGATCAACAACTCGCTGCTCGCAAATAATTTTTCCAAAGTTGCGACATTATCGACCAACATATTTCCGGTACTCGAACCCATGAATACTTTGATACCACAAACATTCGCCCGATTCGTTTTTAACACCTCCTCCAAATTGTCGTTGGAAGCCCCCATGAAAAAGGAATAATTTGCCAAAGAACTCTGATGCGCAATCTTGTATTTATCGGCCAATAATTCCTGCGTCAAGGCATTCGGAATCGTATTGGGCATTTCCATGAAACTCGTCACGCCCCCCGCTACCGCCGCACGTGCTTCAGAAGCGATTTTAGCTTTATGGGTTAAACCCGGTTCTCTAAAATGCACTTGGTCGTCGATCATGCCAGGGAAAATATGTTTTCCTGAAAGATCCATTACTTTTTCTTGACCAGTTGCGGAAATCGAGCTGGCTATTTTATTAATTCGCCCCTCTTTTATCAGGATATCGCCTGCAAAAATGCGTCCCTCATTAACTATTTGGGCGTTTTTCAACAAGTAATTGGGCGTATTATTCTGCATTGATTTTGATGATTTTAAATTCGGTCCTACGGTTTTGCTGATGCATGTCTTCCGGACAATCCACGCCGTCCGCACATTCATTGATTAATTGACTTTCACCATAGCCCTTAGGTTTGATGCGATCATTGGAAACACCTCGTTGGATAATGTATTTCACCGCCGACTCCGCTCTTCGTTGGGATAATTTCAAATTGTATGCCGTACTCGCCCGCGAATCCGTATGCGCACCTAATTCTAAATTCATTTGGGGATTATCGATCAAAAACTGCACAATTTTATCCAGTTCCTCCGCCGCATCTGGACGAATATCGGCTTTGTCTAAATCATAATAGATCGAATTTACCTCAAAAAGTTTCGAAATTTCTTTACCTATTTCCGGTCTGTCCATCTGAATTTGAACGACATAGGTTGTATCGGTTACCTCCTTTTTCAATAAACTTTTCGGAATTTCCTTACCCTCCATCGAGAAGCTACCTCGCGCCGTTAGGTAATCTTCCTTTTCTAATTTAAAGGTCAATTCATCGTTTTCCTCCAAAGGAATCATGTCCAATAAGCCTTTTGGATTACTTTTTTCTGCCTCTAAGCTTTGGCCATTTTTTCGAATGCTCACTTTTACGCCATCCAAGGCCTTGCCCAATGCGTCAATTACTTTCACTTGAAGTTGGTAATTCACGATTTTCGCTTGTACCGTTGTATCAACCATGGGAGCCGGATCCGAAGTCCACCAGCGATCTTCCGCGCCGCTCGACTTAAAATAATAGATGTCATCATCCCCTTTTCCACCCGGGCGATTTGAACTTACATAGCCTTGTGTCGAATCGGTGAGCGATATCGCAAAATCATCTCCGATTGAATTCATCGGTACACCTAAATGTTCGACCACGATTTCGGTTTCATTTCGACTTGCCACAAATAAATCCAAGCCTCCGATACTCGGATGTCCGTTTGATGAGAAATACAATTTCCCATTTCCGCTCACAAAAGGAAATATTTCATCGCCTGGGGTGTTAATCACAGCACCTAAATTGATAGGCCTTCCGAAACGGCCCGAATTGTCGATCGGCACGCGATACAAATCTAAGCCGCCTTTGCCACCCCGACGGTTCGAACTAAAATACAGCGTCCGCTCGTCCACCGAATAGGCGGGACTTCCATCCCATGCCAAAGAATCTGAAATCGCCAGTCGTTCTGGTTCGGTCCAATTATTTCCATTTTTGGTGGAAATGTATAAATCTACATCGGGGGAAGGGTCTTTGCTTTTTCCGGTATTTCCACGGGCGAAAACGACGGTTTTGCCGTCTTTGGTGAAGGCAGGACTTCCGTCGTTGGCATTTTCTTTAAAAAGGTTGGGGCTAAACATCTCGGATTTCCCTATTTCCGAATCGCTTTTTAGGGGTGCTTTCACAATTCCTAAAAACGGCAGACCATTGTTTTTGTAAATACTTGGTTTCGAAGAGCTGGTAAATACGAGTTCATTGCCTATTTTTTTGGCATCAAATTCGGTTTGGGGCGTATTTCCTTGCAAAGGAATAAGCGATACGGGGCTACTTTTGCTGAGTAATTTTGGAATTTCGCTGAGATTTTCGAGTTCTATTTCGCTTCTGATTTGCATCGCGCGATTAGGCTTTAAGCTTAAAAATTCAGTCAAATATTGTTTGGTCAATTCATAATTTCCTAGCGATTTGGCGGCCATCGCCATTTGATAAGGCAATAATTTATCCGCAAATCCTTTAGCTTTGGCTACTTGATAAAAAGGGAGGGATTGCGTGATGCGGTTGGAAAGTCGATAGGATTCACCCAGTAAAAAATGAGTTTGTTCTACCTCAATGCCTTTATCTTTTAAAAGGGTCAAATCCTTGATGGCTAGGTCATATTCTCCTTTTTCAAAATGTTTTTGCGCTTGTTTGCTGATGGATTTGTCGGAATGACAAGCGGCCAAAAAAACCGTCAGGAGGACGATAATCAGTGATTTTACATGGATAATGGATTTGGCGAATGTCATAATTTTTAAATCTCTTTCAAATGTAATAAGCATAGGTCATTTATTTCATTTACCTTTGTATAAATTTTAGAAAATAAAAAGGCGCGTAAGCCTTTGTAATCCAGCAGTGATGTTGCACATTTTATGAGAAAAAGAATCGAAAAGGACGACATTCGTCGTCCTGAATCCACACGCAAATTTTCAGATCGCAGTACAGGACCTTCTTCGGAAAACCGAGGTCGGGGAGATTCCCGTTCGTCTGCGCCTCGTTCACCCCGTTCCTCCTCTTCTCGAGAAGGGCAAGGTACTTCGGGCCCACAACGTGAATTTAATTCAGACCGTCCACGCACGCCTTATGCGGGAGATCGCAATCAAGACCGTGAGCGCAAGCCTTATGCGGGTGACCGTAATGCATCAGACCGTCCACGTACACCTTATGCAGGTGATCGCAATCAAGACCGTGAGCGCAAGCCTTATGCGGGTGACCGTAATGCATCGGATCGGCCACGTACACCGTATGCGGGAGATCGCAATCAAGACCGTGAGCGCAAGCCTTATGCGGGCGACCGTAATGCATCGGATCGGCCACGTACACCGTATGCGGGAGATCGTAATCAGGACCGTGAGCGCAAGCCTTATGCTGGCGACCGGAATTCATCGGATCGTCCACGTACACCTTATGCAGGTGATCGGAATTTCGAAGATCGTCCGAAAAGAAATTATACGAGCGAACGTTCAGACGAGACCCAAACATCTCGTGAACCACAAGACAATGGAGCTGAACCACGCAGCTACCAACCCTTATATAAAAGTGACAACGATACAAAAGATCGCAGCCTAGAATCCAATCAGGAATTTAGACCAAAAAGAGCTTTTGATGGCCCAAAGCGTAATTTTTCTGGGGATCGTAAACCATCAACGGGAGACCGAGCTTCCTACAATCGAGATGAGAAAAATGATCGCCCAAAACGTTCTTTTGACACGCCTCGTGAAGAAAATTCGGAATCAAGGGAAGCATTTCAAGGTAAATTCTCCAAGCGGGATACCTTTAAAAGCCGTAATCGTTTTGAAGAGCGTCCAAGTTTTACCCCTCAATATAAATTAGATCGCTTTAAAGAAAATGCGCCTGCGAAAATCCAAAAGAAAATTCGTGAGGTGGATGGAAGAAGTGATGATTTGGTGCGTTTGAATAGATACATCGCGAATGCGGGTATTTGTTCTCGTCGTGATGCGGATAAATTAATTGCCGCAGGTGAAATCAAGGTAAATAATAAAGTGGTGATCGAGATGGGCTATCAAGTGGCTCCGACCGACATCGTGAAATACGGCAATCGCAAATTAAACCGCGAAAAGCCAGCCTACGTATTATTGAATAAACCCAAAGATTTTTTAACTACAACTGAAGATCCAAATGATCGCAAAACGGTCATGGAATTAGTGAAAAATGCGGGCGATGCACGTATTTATCCGGTGGGTCGATTGGATCGTAATACAACGGGCTTGTTGTTGTTGACAAATGATGGCGAATTAGCCGATCGCTTGACGCATCCTTCCCATGAAATTGAAAAAATTTATCAAGCGGAATTGGATAAGCCATTGACCGATGAGGATTTTGAAAAAATCAAAGCTGGATTGACCTTAGAAGATGGGGAAATTAAAGTTGATGATATAGCCAAAGTAACCCCGGATGGGTATGTGATTGGTGTGAAAATTCACTCAGGTAAAAACCGCATCGTCCGTCGTATATTCGAACATCTAGGTTATGATGTAACGAAATTGGATCGTACAACCTTTGCAGGGTTAACGAAAAAGGATTTACCACGCGGACATTGGCGTTATTTGACGGAAAGAGAATTAGTGAAGTTGAAATACTTCATGTAATCAAAAAAGCCTTACAATTTGTAAGGCTTTTTTTTTAAATGTTCATTAAGGATTCTCGGCGTCTCATTTTTCCAGCGGGAATACCGAACATCATTTTAAATCGTCGGCAGAAATAGGCCGTATCTTTATATCCGACTTCAGAACCGATGGCCCGAATGGATTTTTTGGTTGTGCGTAGAAGTCCAACGGCAGCTTCCATTCGTTGGTATTCAATGTAATCTTGTGGATTTATACCGGTCAACATTTTGAAATATTGTCCTACATAATCTTCAGATACGTTGGCTACATTCGCCAAGACTTTGTTTGACAAATCACCGCCGATATGGTCTTTGATATAAGCAAAAATATCAATCAAACGTGGATCTTTGAAATAAGTGCTGTTGGTCGCTAATTGCTCCACAAACAAGCGGTTTTGGATAATATATCGAATGACTTCGATAACGATTTCTTCCGTTTTGATTTTGATAATTCGGCCTTTCCCGATTTCGTCAGACATGTCTTCCAACAAGATCTCTTTAATCGTTTGGGCTAATTTTTCGTCCTTTTTAATTAAGAAAGGAGGAATATCTAAGGAAGTAAAGAAGTTTACCGAATCAAATACCTTCGCCTCAAAGGCCACCATGCCAAATGAATTATCTAATTTTCCGATGGCACTGGAATCCATATTCTGGTCGAAATATAATTCACGATGTGTCATGAATTCCTCATTATTCACGGCTTTCGGTTTTTCAGCATTACCATAGGTCACGCTGATCATTTTTCCGCCTGGAATAAATAACATATCGCCTTCTTCAACTTGGGTTTCTTCTTCTCCAAATGAAACTTCGCCTTTGTACAATATCAAGAGCGAATTTTCTACATCGTAATAATTTTTAATACGAATAGGTTGTAATATTCTAATGTTTCTCGCCTTGATAAATTTTACCCCAAGGGACTCGATAATCTTATTATAATCTTCCATTTTTGTATAATTTACCCTATTTTTTGACAGTTTGTCAAATAAAGTTGGACAAAACTAATAAATCAGATAATAATTCCAAATTATTTTTGTTAAATTTTTTAAAGGTAATTAATTGTAATATACCTATAATACACCAAATTTTTGGATTCCTGATTGCAAAAAACTGTGCCGTGGTGTTTTTATAATTATTTTGAGGAGAATTATATTTTTGAAATAAAATAAATAAATAGGTCATAATTTATCAGTAAATTTGTTCAATGTGTTATAATAGAACCTTACCATGGGATTATTTAATTTTTTAACGAAAGATATTGCGATCGATTTGGGAACAGCCAATACGCTGATTATTCACAAGGATCAAGTGGTTGTCGATGAGCCATCCATAATTGCATTGGATCGGAATACGAATAAGGTTTTGGCGGTAGGTCGGCAAGCGATGATGATGCATGAGAAAACCAATGACAACATTAAAACAATCCGACCACTTAAAGACGGCGTAATCGCTGACTTTACGGCGGCCGAATTAATGATGCGTGGTTTGATTAAAATGATGGATAAGGGAAATTCCTTTTTCTCTCCGGCATTGAGGATGGTGATTTGTATCCCTTCGGGCATTACAGAGGTAGAGAAACGTGCGGTAAAAGATTCGGCGGAACATGCTGGGGCACGTGAAGTATATATGGTTCATGAGCCAATTGCTGCGGCGATTGGTATAGGTATCGATATTGAGCAACCGAATGGTTCTCTCGTGGTGGATATTGGAGGAGGAACGACGGAAGTGGCCATTATTTCTTTGAGTGGCATTGTGGTAGAAAATTCGATTCGGGTTGCGGGGGATGAGTTTACACGTGATATTAAAGATTATTTATTGCGCGAGCATAAATTAGTCATTGGGGAGCGTTCTGCGGAACAAATCAAAATTCAGGTGGGTGCGGCTTTGCCAGAATTAGAAAATCCACCGGCCGATTTTGAGATTCGTGGGCGGGATCAAATGACGGGGATTCCCAAAGAAATTTTAATTAATTACTCGGAGATTGCCTATGCCTTGGATAGTTCGATTACGAAAATTGAGGTAGCGATTATGGAAACCTTACAAAGGGCTCCGGCAGAACTTTCGGGTGATATCTTCCATAATGGAATTCATTTAGCTGGTGGAGGTGCGATGTTGCATGGTTTAGATAAGCGTATTGAAAAGAAAACGCAATTGAAAGTGCACGTGGCAGATGATCCATTGAAAGCAGTTGTGCGAGGAACAGGTGAAATCCTGAAGAATTTGGATCGGTATAGAGCTGTTTTAATCACCTAGTTGTAACGTATATGAACCAATTGTTTCAATTCCTACTCCGGCAAAGGATTTTCCTGTTGTTCGTTGTTTTGGAATTAGTCAATCTCTGGGGCATTTTTAAATACAACGATTACCAACACACCTTTTATTTCAATACCACAAATCGCTGGGCCGCTTCCATTTTGGCCATGGGGGAGGAGGTAAAATCCTATCATCAATTACGCGAGGTGAATCAGGATTTAGCCTTAGAAAATGCCCGATTACATGCTGAAATTTTCAAATTAAATTCCCAAAAACAACCTGAAAGTAAGATCCCTTATTTCTTGGGGGAGGGGATGTTGCAACGCTACCAGCCTTTGGCCTGCAAAGTAATCGACCAAAGTACCCAAATGTCTCAAAATTACTTGACCATCGACAAAGGCACGCGGGATGGCATCGCTCCTGGCATGGCGGTTATTTCCTCTACAGGAATTGTGGGCAAGGTTATGTCCTGTACCTCGGACCTCAGTTTGATCGTTTCGGTCTTGCATACGGGTAACAATGTCTCGGCCAAAATCAAATCGACGGGTGAACTTGGATATATTAAATGGGGTGGTATACAACCGGAAGTGGCCAATTTACAAGATGTCTCAAAATACAAAAAAGTGGTTAAGGGGGATACGATTGTGACATCCGATTACAATGCTGTCTTTCCGCCAAACATCCCGATTGGGATTGTGGCTAAGGTGGGTTTGGAAAAAGATGAGACATTCCATGACATTAAAGTGATGTTATTGACGCACTTTTCCACGTTGAAATATGTGTATGTAATTAAGAATAAGTTGGCGGCCCAACAGGCTATTTTGGAACAAGCTAAACCTAAACCTGAATAAGATGAGTAGCTCGATTCAATGGAAGTGGTATGGGATGCTTTTGCTAACGGTCGTTTTGCAAATTTTATTTTTGCGCGATTTGGCCATCGGGAATATTGCTTTTTGCTTTTTGTACCTGTGGGCACTCTTGAAAGCTCCGTTACAGATACCGATTGGTCTTTTTTTAATCGGAAGTTTTGTACTCGGATGGACTGTGGATATCTTTTACAATACGCATGGGATGCACGCCTTTGCATGTGTTTGTATCGCGATGGTAAGGCCGCTTATTTTTAAAGTTCTTACTCCGGCCAATGGCTACGATGAACGCTCCTCTGTTTCTTTAGCGGAAATGAATGCACTTTGGTTTTTTCCATATCTTTTTATCATGTTGTTTTTGCACCATGTTATTCTATTTTTAATGGAGGCGATGGATGCTTCCTTGCTAGGAATTAGCTTGCTCAGGGCCTTTTTTAGTGCGCTTGTCGGGATGCTGGTTTTCGGTTTGTTGGAGCTATTTAGTCAAAACAAATAAGCCTTTTTGTCATAAATTTTTACGGTATCATATTTGTAGAGCCTCTTCCTACGTTAACTACGTATAAAAGCCTATCAAATGGATGTCTCAGTAGAAGAAAAAATCATTCCCGATTACAAAGCCAAGGAGATTTTTGAAAAAGAATTTATGCCCCATTTGGATGCGATGTATAATTTCGCACTCAAATTAACTGCCGATGAAGACGATGCGCAGGATTTAGTTCAAGATACCTGTGTGAAGGCTTTTCGTTTTATTGGATCTTTTGAGCCGGGAACCTATGCGAAGGCATGGTTATTTCGGATATTAAAAAACAATTTCATTAATGATTATCGGAAAAAATCGAGGGGTCCGTCCAAAGTAGAATTTGAATGGGTGGAGCAATCCATTTCTTCCGATGAGGAATATTCTGAACCCGCCTATTTCGCTGATTTACATGCAGAAACGGTACAGGATATGATGGGAGACGAGATCACAGCGGCGATTCAATCCTTGCCAGTCGATTTTCGAATGATTATTATTTTATGTGATTTGGAGGAATTTAGCTATGAAGAAATGGCAAAAATCCTACATATCCCCATTGGAACGGTTCGTTCTCGATTGCATCGCGCGCGTGCGGTTTTAAAGGAAAAATTAGTAGAATATGCGAAGAAAAAAGGGTACCACTGACAAGTTGGCATACCTGAGATGAACTTTTAATCTAAGTTCTATGTTTTAATTTTTTATGAATGTAGCCCCAAACTAATGAAAGCTAGTTGTGAACATCATCACGAATGCATGAAAGTGATTCAACGAATTATCGATCGGGAAGCCACGGCTGAGGAAGAGGCCGCGTTTTTGACAAACAAAGACCAATGCCTGCCATGTCAGGAGGGTTATGCGCTCGAACTTTCTTTGAAAAAGGCTATTCAATCTAAATGTTCGGTTCCATGTCCCGAACAGCTTTTTGCTAAAATTCGCGCAAAACTTTTTTTGCTTTTCATCCTTATTTCGATTCTTATTCCCTTATTTTGTTAGCTTAAATACCAATTAAAAATTTTTGGAAGGTAAACTCATCATATTTTCTGCTCCTTCTGGTTCGGGTAAAACCACCATTGTAAAGGAATTATTAAAGAACAACGCAAATCTCGGTTTTTCTATATCCGCTTGTACACGGGACAAAAGAGGTCGTTCTGAGCAGGATGGCCAGGATTATTATTTTTTAACACCAGATGATTTCAGGGAACGAATTAATCGGGACGAATTTGTCGAATGGGAGGAAGTCTATCCAGGCGCTTATTATGGAACCTTGAAATCCGAGATTGAACGGATTTGGGCATCGGGGAAACATGTGATTTTTGATGTGGATGTGAAAGGTGGTTTGGCCTTAAAAAAGTTTTATGGGGAAAAGGCTTTGGCTGTTTTTGTCAAAGTTCCATCTTTGGAAGTTTTAGAAAATCGACTTCGCGCCCGAGGTACGGAAACCGAAGAATCGCTATCCAAACGAATTTTTAAAATGAAATTCGAATGGTCATTTCAGGACAAATTTGATACGATTCTTGTCAATGATGATTTAGCACATGCTGTGAAAGTGGCCCAACAAATGTTTAGTGATTTCACCACTCAGGTATGAAAATAGGCTTATTTTTCGGGTCATTTAATCCCATTCATCATGGGCACCTGATTATAGCCCAAGCGGTTCTAAATCAAACCGATGTCGATCAAATTTGGTTTATTGTCTCGCCCCAAAATCCGCTTAAAAAGTCGAAAAGCCTATTGCATGAATTTGATCGACTCGATCTGGTCGAGCGGGCCATCTCGGATAATTATGCTTTTAAAACGAATGATATTGAATTTCATTTGCCCCGACCATCGTATACGATTGATACCCTGGTTCATTTGTCGGAGCGCCATCCAGATCATCAATTTAACTTGATTTTAGGTGGAGATAATTTAGAACAATTTACTAGTTGGAAAAACTACGATAAGATTCTTGATTTTTTTGGCCTTTACGTATATCCAAGAGGAGAGGATCCAGTGTCGGATTTATGGCAACATAAGAACGTTCATCGCATCGAAGCGCCTGTTTTGCATATTTCTGCAACCTATATTCGTACATGTATCCAACAAGGGAAATCGATAAAATATCTAGTTCCTGATCAAGTGGAGGCTCTTATCGCCCAGAAAAAATTTTACCTTTAGGCATAAATCTGCCTGAGTTTTGTATTCCTTTTTCCTGCCGTTCCCTTTTCTGAGAATATTGATTTATTGGTTGATTGGACTGGTTTTATCCATTCAATTTCCTGGCCATGTAAGCCTTTGCTTTGGCTTTATGCTATTGTTTTTTTTTACCTGTTTTCGATATAAATCTCTGCTTTTTTTGGGCCTTTTGATTGGTTTGGGCTATTTGAGAAATGAACAAATTAGGCCTAGGCCTCAGCAAATTTCCAATGAAAAGGTTCGGGCGATGGTTTTTATTGTGGATGATTTTCCGGTCAAGAAATCAGCTACTTGGAGTGTACAGGTAAGGTCTTTGGGTTTTAATGATGGGATTAGATGGATTCAGGGTTCAGGCAAATATATAGTTTACATGTCGAAGGAATTTCCAAAACCTCAGCGAGGGGAAATGTATGTAGCCCGATTGCAGTTGAAGGGTTTCGCAAAACCTATGTTTCCTGCGGAGCGTAATTGGGAGGATTATTATCTCCAAAAAGGTGTGTATGGAACAGCCTTTATCGCCAAAAAACAAGGGCGTCTTTTATTGAATAATTCAGTTGCTTTGGATTTAGTCGGCAAATTTCATGCCTGGCAAGATGCCTGGGCCCAGTTGTTTAATCGTTACATGCCGGTTGGCAGAAATTTAGAAGTGGCTAAGGCGATGTTATTGGGGATTCATTCTTCTATTGACTTCGAAACGATGTCTGCCTATTCCTATTTAGGGGCTATTCATATTTTATCTGTTTCGGGTTTACATGTTGGGCTCTTGTATATGGGGCTTCATTTTTTGCTTGGATTTTTAAACAGGCATGGTTTCGCAGGTCGATTTGTTTTTTTTTCGCTAATGCTTTTCCTTTTATGGATATATGCTGGAATAAGTGGATTTTCGGCACCTGTTTTACGTAGCGCCTGGATGTTTTCGGTGATGTTATTTGCTTCTTCGTTTGGAAGGCGGCATAACTCCATCAACACCCTCGCTTTTTCGGCTTTCCTTATGCTGCTGATTGATCCGGGAGCCATGGTTCAGCCTGGGTTCCAATTGTCTTATTTGGCTGTCTTAGGGCTCATGCTTTTCCAAACTAAACTTGCCAACTGGAAAACGTTTAAAATTTCTAATCCTATCCTTTTTTGGATCGTGAAAAATGCTTGGGAATTAACCTGTGTGGCGATTTCAGCGCAAGTTTTAACATGGCCCTTGATTATTTATTATTTTCATCAATTTCCGAATCCCTTTTATTTCTTTTTACTGAATCCATTCTTAATTTTATTATCGACGATCTCTTTGGGACTTGGCTTCTTGTTTTTAGCTTTTGGGCCGCTTTTCGAGTATTTTTCTTGGACTTTTTTGAATCAGGTTTTAGGGCTTATGCTCGACCATAGTTTTTCGGCATTACATGGGTTGATGCTGACGACGGTTGGACGATTTCAGACCGTCATCCCATTCCTTCATTGTCATGTTTGGGAATTAGGCTTATATGTCCTCTTAATTGTCTTTGCGTGGAGGTGGTTAGTTGATCGTTCGAGTGTTTTTGCCTGGCTCATGGTTATTTCCCTTTTGGTGGAAGGGGTTTTTCGATTTTCAAAAGATACAAAACTTGAAAGTGCATGGCTAGGGCATTACAAAGGGGAATTGATTTGGGTATCCATAAAAAACAATAGGTCTATTTTTTGGGCTCCTTCTTCCTTACAATCAAATCCTACTTGGCTTCAAAATCACCTAAGCCCCATGTGGGCCATGTTCGGGGTTACAGATACCATCGGCCACTATTATCCTAAGGGTCAAAATTTAGTCTGGCGATATAAAAATGAACATTTTCGCTATGTGAGCTACCCTTGTTTGAAACCAAAGGAGCAGCCTGTCCATCATGTGATTTTCTCCAAAGGACTTAAATTACATACTGCATGGTTAGCCAGCTGGACATCTTCAAATCCGATTTTTTTACAAAACCCGAGTCGCTATTTTCGAGAAAAATATGGGCAGCGATTTACTTATTTATCGGAAATACCAGCGCTTAGGTATTAAAAAAAGGTTGCCTTGTGGGGCAACCTTTCAAAAATCAG
>CAIVPF010000072.1 GCA_903907745.1 uncultured Cytophagaceae bacterium
GTTCGCGGAGATGTGAATAAAATTCGGGTCGGGCATCATTCCAATATCCAAGATGGCGCGGTGATTCATTGTACCTACCAAAAAACGGAGACGGTCATTGGAAATTATGTGTCGATTGCACATAATGCGATAGTGCACGGTTGCACCATCGAGGACCATGTCCTAGTGGGCATGGGCGCCATCATCATGGACGGCGCGCACATCGAAACAGGCAGTATCATTGCCGCCGGTGCGGTGGTCACGCAAAACACTCGGGTCCCATCTGGAAGTATTTATGCGGGCAATCCAGCAAAATTTTTGAAATCAGTCAGTCCGGAAGCTTCTGAGGTTTTTATGCGGACGGCAATGAATTATATTGAATATGCGTCCTGGTTTCAGGAGGAGTAATGGGCTTATTTATGCCCCAGCAAACCCGTGCTTTTTTCCCCCGCATACATCGCCACCGGTAATTTATTTTCCGGCGTGGGCAAAGGACAAGTCGCAAAGGGCGTAAATGCACAAGGCGGATTATAGGCCAAATTAAAATCCAAATACACATTTCCCTCCGCATCCGGACCAGCCGTATCAAGGAAACGACCCCCGCCATAGGTGTCATACCTATTGGTCGCATCGCCGAACACGATAAATAATTCTTTCAAAGTCCCTCCCGCAGCCAAACTATATTCCTTCCCATCCCACTGAAAAACCAATTTTCCAGGAGAATCTTCCTCGTAGGAACGGCCGGTAATGTCGATGATGCGCAACTTTTGCCCTTGCGTCGGAACGAATTTCGCCTTAACCCGATTTGCCGGCAAAATAGGATAATAAACCATTTCCTTAAATGCGCGTAAATATTCTCCGTCTAAATCCCGCAAACGAATGGCAAATTTATCCCCACGTTTGATGATAAACCAGCGCAAAGATTGATGAGATTCAACGATCGCATTTCCTCCCGCCGGAAAAACTTCATGTGCTTTTCGGCTCCCCTGTGGCTGATATGAAACTACGCCATTGCGTAAAATAACATGTCCTAAAAAAGGATCCGCGTGTTCCTTGGGAAATTCAAAATCGTTTTTTGGCGATCCGCCAATCGAATTTTTTCCTTCTTTGAGCCAAAATAAACCCGCTAAATTTAACCAGCCTGATTCACCTTTTAAGCTTTCAACACGCGTTTGTCGGGCCTTTAGAACCTCACTTTCATAGGGATCTGAACCCAGCATAAAAAGAAATAAAAATAACATTTTCATACTTATATACTCATTTGGGCGTCTACGACGGCGATGGCAATCATATTCACAATTTCACGGGTGGATGAACCCAACTGAAGCACATGCACCGGCTTTTTTAAGCCCAATAAAATCGGGCCAATTTTCTCGATTCCTGCAACTTCTTTCACCAAATTATAGGCGATATTCGAAGAGGATAAATTCGGGAAAATAAGCACATTCGCGCCCTCGTTCGACAAGTCGCTAAATGGATGATTTTCTTTCATTAAATCCAAATTGAAGGGCAAATGTGCCTGAATTTCGCCGTCCACAATCATGGTTGGATTCCGCTCTTTTAACACCTGAACCGCCTTCTTCATTTTTTTCGCATCATCCCCTTCTGCACTTCCAAAATTCGAATAGGTAATCAAGGCGATGCGCGGTTTGATATTGAATTTCTCAACTTGCTTGGCTGCTAATTCGGTAATCTCGACGATTTCCTCCGCCGTCGGATTAAAATTCACCGTCGTATCCGCCAAAAACAAAGGGCCAAAACGCGTCATTAAAATATACATTCCAGATACTTTTTGAACGCCATCTTTTCGACCTATGCATTGCAAGGCCGGACGGACCGTGTCGGGATAATTACGACTCATCCCCCCTATCATCGCATCGGCATCCCCATTCGCTACCATCATGCTACCGAAATAATTGCGCCGGCGCACCATTTTCAAAGCCTCCGAATGGTTAAGCCCCTGTCTTTGACGTTTTTTGAACAATAATTCAGCATATAATGCCGAACGCTCTTTTTCAGCCTCCGTTTCGGGGGAATATGAATCAATGATTTCGACTCCTTTCAAGTTCAATTTATTTTCTTGAATTAACTGCTTAATCACGGCATGATTACCTAACAAAATTGGCGTCGCCAAGCGATCAGCCCATACTTCCTGCGCCGCTTTTAAGACCGACACATTCTCTGCATCCGCCAACACGACGCGTTTGGGTTTCGTTTTCGCTTTATTGATAATCACCTTCATGAGGGTATTATCCAGCCCGAGGCGTTTGGATAACTGCAATTCATAGGCTTCCCAATTGGCAATCGGGTATTTCGCCACGCCCGTTTCCATCGCCGCACGTGCGACCGCCGGAGCAACTGTGGTCAATAAACGCGGATCAACGGGCTTCGGAATGATGTATTCCCGACCAAAGACAATGTTATCGATCCCATAGGCCAAATTTACAATATCAGGCACCGGTTTTTTCGCCAAATCCGCCAAGGCATATACCGCGGCTAATTTCATTTCTTCATTAATCACCTTCGACCGCACATCCAAAGCCCCACGGAAAATATAAGGGAATCCGAGTACGTTATTCACCTGATTCGGATAGTCACTTCGGCCCGTGGCGAAAATAATGTCTTTCCGCGCGTTCATCGCCTTTTCATAGGAGATTTCAGGGGTAGGATTGGCCATCGCAAAAATGATGCAATCCTTGGCCATCGGCCGAATCATGTCTTCACTTAGAATATTTCCTTTGGAGAGTCCAACAAATACATCGGCGCCAACCATAGCCTCTGCTAAAGTCATTTCCGCGGGAAAATGGTCATTGGCAAATTCAGATTTCCGACCATCTAGATTCGTACGGCTCGGATGAATGAGGCCTTTGGAATCAAACATTAAGATGTTTTTTTTCTTGGCACCGAGCGAGCAATACAAGCGTGTACACGAGGTGGCTGAAGCGCCGGCACCATTTATGATGATGCGTACATTTTCCATCTTTTTCTCCACGAGTTCCAGCGCATTTAATAAAGCGGCGGCGGAGATGATGGCGGTTCCGTGTTGGTCATCATGCATGACCGGAATATTTAATTCGGCCTTTAAACGCTCCTCGATTTCGAAACATTCGGGCGCAGAAATATCTTCTAAATTAATCCCGCCAAACGTAGGTTCGAGGATTTTAACGGTGCGCACGAATTCGTCGACATTTTTCGTGTCAAGTTCTAAATCGAATACGTCAATGTCCGCATAAATTTTAAACAATAGCCCCTTGCCTTCCATGACCGGTTTGCTAGCGCCGGGACCGATGTCACCGAGGCCGAGTACGGCGGTACCGTTGGAAATCACGGCTACTAAATTGCCTTTGGCGGTGTATTTATAAATGTCATCTGGATTCGCGTGGATCTCGAGACATGGGTCCGCCACACCTGGCGAATAGGCCAATGTTAAATCTTTTTGAGATGCAGTTTCTTTGGATGGAATTACCTCGATCTTCCCTGGTCGGCCTTTGGCATGATAATGCAAAGCCTCTTCTTTCAATGAATTTTTAACGTCCATACCTTATTTTGTTGATGATTTCTTTAGGCTAAAAATAAAGCTGCAAGGAAACGAAAAAAAATGAATGGCGTAGAAAAAAAATGAACTATTTGACTTTAGAACCTGAGTGATCTAGAATTTGTTGGCGTGTAAAAACCTGATCTTCATCTTTCCACACTTCTTGAACAATCTTGTGAAAGCGACCGTCGAGATGAAATTCGATAATCATGCTCGTGTTTTTATCTGACCATTCGACCAATTGATATAAGCCCTTTTCGAGGATTCGCATATCCATGGCATGGGCAAATTGCTTGATTTCCTCCAAATTATATTTGGATAAATCATGAATACGGGCAAATGCGGAATAGGCCATGAATGATAATTTTATAAACTAAGTCATCAAACCTAATCTATAATAAATAATTGCATGTCTTAAAAATGTATTTGGACAGGAATTAGGACAAATTTTCGAAATAGGTTTTAGGCGAAACGCCTTTTAGCCGCTTGAAAACTTGATAAAAATTCGAACGGCTACCAAAGCCACATTCGAAGGCCATTGCCTCAAACGTGTATTTCGACCATAGCGGATCCGAGGCTATTTTTTCTTCAATGTATTGAATACGAAGGGAATTGATATAATCTGGAAAAGAAAGATTTTTAACTTGTTTTAAGGCGGCGGAAATTTTTCGAGGGGGAATATCCGTAGCTTCCGACAAAGTTTGTAACGTAATGTCTTCTTGCAAAAATCCCTGATTTTCGTACAGATTGGTTTCGATTTTTGTAAACAGTTGGAGATCCGATTCGATTTTTTTGGCTTCCGTTTCCTCAAAATGATCCCCCCGATTCAGGTGATTGACCACCATATCTTTTAAGATAATTCCATCGAGCAAGCGCGGATTAATCAGCAGGAAAACAGCGACGACGATGAAGTCGAGAATTTTCAGCATGTCTACCCAGTGAAAAGAAAACAATTTCATGTAAGGGAAAAAGGATAAATAAATAGTAGCTAAAACGCTAAATAATTTAAAGGCTGCGGAGGTAGTCAGCCAGTAAAAAAACAGACGATTTACTTGAATGAATTGAGCGCTTTTGTCTTTAAAAAATACCCATAACCGGATAATGATTGCCAGCGAATAGCCTAAAAATTGAATAGATCGAAGGATTTGATGGCTTTGCATGGAAATCCAACCATAGGGGTTATTGGCAATTTTATGTAGTGAATTTTGACGTAAAACCTCCTGAATATAGGCTAATTTAAATTCCGAGCTGCTAAAGTAAAATGGGATTAATTCGACAAAATTTAAGGCAAATGGCAAAAAATGCAAGAGGTCCCATTTGCGAAAACGTCGGGCTGGATTCAGCAGAAATTCCTGAAATAAAAAGGCTAATGGAGTTAATAAATAAACAAAAGGCGAGGATAATCGAAAAAAATGCGGGTATTCCAGCATCCGCGCATCTATGGTAAAATAGGCGACAAAAATCAACCACGTTAGCACCAAGTATTGCGCCCCCAGATATTTTGTGGCGACAATGCCTTTTTTAAAGCAAAGATTCGCACCAATAATGAAAAAGAGGAGGCTTAAAACGAAATAGAAATAAATAGAAAGAAACTCGTTCATTTAAATACGTATGAAATAGAACTAATTAAGTCTACAAATTAGATAGAATTTGTTGATTATAACAAAGCTAGGTAATCAATTTCTAAAAAATCTTCCACATTCGGAATCCAAAAATTCTGAATAAACGCTTGATGATCCGGATGTTTGGAATAGGTATCATATTGTTCCTGGCTCTCAAATTCCATCGAAATTCCATATTCAAAAGGATTTTTCGGACTCGTTTGTTTCATAACTTCCAGGTTCCGGACATTAGGAATCTGGGCTAATTGCCGCGAAGCCTCCAAAAATGCCGTTTGGCTTTCCTGCGAAATCTCCTTCTTAAAACGTAATATCACTGAGTGGCGAATCATAGGGAATGGATTAGGCCTTAAATTTAATTATTTTTTCACCTATACCGCCTGACTAAAGGTCTTTTTTTGACAGGCTGAATTCAATAATTTTAGATCAAAGGCCTTGCAAATATTTCGGATAAAATGCTTCCCCGAATCACTAACCTGGAGTCCATCTGCATCCCAGGTCAATAAACCATCTGCCGCCAAATCATTCAATTCATCCACCGTGCTTTCCGCTAATTCTGCACGTTTCCCTGGCTCAAATGTGACAGTCCGCCGGCATGCGACATCCAAAATATACTGTCTCATTTGGAGATCTTCTTCATTCAAAAAATAACCCCGAAAAACGGGTAATTCGCCCTTCCCGACCTGTTCATAATATGCTCGAATCGTTTTTTTATTTTGGGCAAAGGCCACACCCACATCGCTTATGCTCGAAACCCCTAGGCCCAATAAAAGGCCCGTTTCTTGGACCGTATAGCCCATAAAATTCCGATGTAAGGTGCCCTGTTGCGCCGCCTGCGCCATCAAATCCCCAGGCAAAACAAAATGGTCCATGCCAATATCCGCATAACCGGCCTCCGCAAATCGTTTTTTTCCTACTTGATACAAAGTCATTTTTTCCTGGGCATTAGGTAAATCATGTTCGTCAAATAGCCGTTGGGCCCGACTCGTCCAAGGCACATGCGCATAACTGTAAAATGCTATCCGATCCGGCCGAAGGCAAAGTGCGTCCGTAATGGTTTGATTCATTTTAGGTACATCCTGCAAAGGCAGCCCATAGACTAGGTCGAGGTTCACCGACTCATATCCAATTTCCCGTGCCCATTTCACCACCTGAATAACATGTTCCTGTGGCTGAAAACGGTTAATCACCCGCTGCACCTCCGGATCGCTATCCTGCATCCCAAAACTCACACGCCTAAAACCCAAATCAAACAAAGTTTGTAAATGTGCAATAGTCGTATTATTCGGATGCCCCTCGAAGCCAAATTCATGGTCTTCCGGTACGATCGCTTCATTCAAAATATGTTGTATCAGTTTTCGCAGGTTTTCGGGCGAGAAAAAAGTAGGCGTTCCGCCGCCTATATGCAATTCTTTGAGGATGGGTTTGCTCGACATGCGCATTCGATATAGTTCCCATTCGGCCAACAAGACCCGCAAATATTCTTCCTCCACCGCATGATTTTTCGTGATTTTCTTATTACAACCACAAAAGGTGCATAAGCTTTCGCAAAAAGGTAAATGGATGTACAGGCTGATCCCGGATTGTTCGTTGGAAGCCTGAAAACGCTGCTGAAATATCGCCGACCACCGATCTGGATCTATGCTTTCATCCCAATAAGGTACCGTTGGATAACTGGTATACCGAGGAATAGGGACATTGTATTTTTGTAAAAGTTCAATAGAAACCATGCGGCGAAGGTATTTGGCTCCACATACATTTCAAATGACTTTCATCACGATTATCAGAAAAATAGGTTAATTTAATGCATCAAAAGCAAGACCTTATACCTCATGAAATCAATTTTACTATTTTTATTGTGCAGCTTTTCGTTGCTGGCCCAACAAAAACCCAACATCATTTTCATCATTTCCGACGACCACACTTCCCAAGCCATTAGCGCCTATGGAAGTAAAATCACCAAAACCCCGAACATCGACCGCATCGCAAAATCAGGTGCTATTTTATATAATAATGTGGTGAGCAATTCGATTTGTGGACCGAGTCGGGCTACGCTGCTCACCGGAAAACTGAGCCATAAAAATGGCTATAAGGAAAACGAAAAAGTGTTTAATATCAACCAACCCGTTTTCCCCGAAGAATTACAAAAAAATGGCTATCAAACGGCTTGGGTAGGGAAAATGCATTTGGGGGCCTTGCCGAATGGCTTTGATTATTTAAATATCCTACCGGGTCAAGGGCACTATTACAACCCGGAATTTATCGACAAAAGCAATACCAAAACCCGCTATGAGGGATACGTTTCTAATTTAGTAGAACAATTTTCCGAAGAGTGGCTAGGCAAACGCGACCCCTCTAAACCTTTTTTCTTAGTCGTGGGCCATAAGGCGACGCACAGGTCTTGGTTGCCCGACTTACAAGATTTAGGCGCCTATGACCAAGTAAATTTTCCTCTGCCTGCCAATTTTTACGATACCTACGAAGGCCGAATCGCGGCGGCGGATCAAGACATGACAGTGGATAAAACGATGGTTCTGAGAGAAGATTTAAAAATCCATGCCAATTACGATGCCCCCGGAAACAATGGTTTATATAATCGATTTACTCCTGCCCAAAAAGCGAAATTTTACGACTATTATGAGAATAAGGTCTCGAAGGAATTTGATGAGAAAAAACGAAGCGGGAAGGCCTTGGTGGAATGGAAATTTCAGCGCTACATGCGGGATTATTTAGCCACCGCAAATTCCATGGATCGGAATATCGGGAAGCTTTTGGATTACCTCGAGAAAACCGGTCTTTCTAAAAATACGGTGGTGGTTTATACCTCGGATCAAGGTTTTTATTTGGGAGAACATGGCTGGTTCGACAAGCGATTCATCTACGAAGAATCCTTAAAAACGCCCTTCATGATTTCTTATCCAGGCGTGATTAAACCGGGTACGAAAGTTCAAGAGGTAATTTCGAATATTGATTGGGCGCCCACTTTATTGAACATCGCCCAAACAAAAATCCCATCCGAGATTCAAGGAAAGTCCTTTTTGCCTGTATTGACCGGCAAGGTATCCGGCTGGAAAAACGAATCATATTATCACTATTACGAATATCCGCAGCCGCACCACGTGGCGCCGCATTTTGGGATTCGCACGGCACAATATACCTTGGTGCGCTTTTATGGTCCGCTGAATGCCTGGGAATTATATGACATCAAAAAGGATCCAGCAAACATGCACAATGTCTACCAGGATCCGGCGATGAAGTCGGTCGTAGCGCAATTAAAAAAGCAATTAAAGCAGCAAATCCTGACCTACGAAGACGATGAAGCCCTTAAAATCATGGACGCAGAGAAATAGGCGCTTATTTTAATTGGCTTGTATCAACCCGGCTCGGTGTATCTTTTCCTGAAATGATCGATTCGGAACTTTTCGCAATCGCTTTAATCACCTCGGTCATATTATTGAGGTCCAAGGTTTGCACCTCGTCGCTGGCCTTGTGGTAATTTGGCTCAGAATCCATTTTAGAGGTGGAAATGGTATGGGCCGGAACGCCTAAACGAGCAAGCGTGGCGTTGTCAGAACGGTAAAAGAGGTTTTGATTCGTGTAGGGATCTGGGTAAAATTGGAAAGGCGTTCCTTCCAAATTCTTTTGTAAAATGGCCCCCATGTCGCTTTTTTCGAAACCCGTAATGTAGGCGCTATTTTTACCCCATTTACTTTCGGTACCAATCATTTCCAGATTAAACATCGCCTTCACGGTCAATGGGTCAAAAACTTTAGAAAAATAACTCGCTCCGAATCCCCCGACTTCTTCGGCAGTAAAAGCCGCAAAAACCAGCGTCCGAGCATTATTATTTAGTTTTTTAAAATATTTGGCGAGCATGATCATGCCCGTTGTACCAGCCGCGTCATCATTCGCACCATTAAAAATGGAATCTCCCTGGACAATTCCCCGGCTATTGATCCCCAAATGATCATAATGTCCTGAAAAAATAACGTATTCCTTGGGAAGCGATTTACCAGGAATGATGCCCACGACATTGGCGAGGGGCATGTTTATACTATTTTGCAGAATCGTAATATCAAAGCTAGCCGGGATTTTAGATGCCAGCACAAAAACCATCGGCGCTTGCGTATTTTTTATAGGCCCGCGGTTTGTCAAACGACTAATATTGGCTGCAAAGGATTCGTCCACAAAAACCAAGGTGGCCTTGTTTGCAGCTACCATTTTGGAGATTTGTTGGGAAAAATTCTCCTCCTTCCCGATGGTCTTTATTTCCACCCCCGATTTCTCAGTCCAATGAATTTCCTTTTCCAAGGCCAAGGCGCTAACTTTTTTCCCATCGACTGGCTGACCGTCCAACAAAACCGCGCTTGAAATAAGACTCGTTTTCGTCATCGAAAAGGATTGTAAATACGTACCCAATCCAGGAAGTGTTTGTAATTGCGTATCGGCAAATTCCTTCGCAATAAATGCGGCCGCCTTTTCGATGCCTGGTGTAAACGTGCGCCGACCAGCCATGTCATCCGAAGCTAAAATACTTTCGATCCGACGAGTTTCCTCGACGTGAATAACCTGGTCGATGAGTTGCTGGGCAACAGCCGAATGGCTCAAAAAACCAATGAAAAAGGCAATGAAAATATGGGTATGTCTCATGTTTGCGATGGAATAAAGCTTAAAGATAGGGAAGAATTAAGCAACAAAAAAGCTGGACCAATGAGGTCCAGCTTTGTATTACTCCATGTTCTAAAAAATGTTCGTATCCTTGAAAGATTCAAAGGACATGATAAATCTAGGAAATCTTTTTTTATTTTAAAATTACCGTTCAATAAATGTTTTACTTAAATCAGGGGGCTTTCCGTGATTGGCTATATTTTACGTGTACCTATTTCATGACTCTTTTAAAGAATCCTACGAAATGTCAAATTAATGCGCGAATAAATCGCTTTTGAGGTTTTGGGAATTTGATGCTGCCAGTGATGCTGCGTAGTCCCTTGCATGACTAATAATGAGCCATTGTCCAAAGGGATATTGGCTCGTAATTTTTTTGTGACATGTCTCAATTGAAACATCCGGGAAGCTCCGAAAGACACCGAGGCGATGCTGGGATTAGGTCCAAGTTCCGGTTCATCGTCTGCATGCCAGCCCATGCTGTCATGCCCGGAACGGTATAAATTTAAAAGGACACTTGTAAACTTCCTTTGTGTCTCTTTTTCAATCCGCTCCTTGATAAATAGTAAATCTTCGTTCCAAGGATGTGGCTGTAAATGTATGCCTGAATAGGTATAGGATTTGTCGGCATCGCCATACCAAGCATTCAAACGAGGAATAGGTAATTGTTTGCCGAACATGCGAATTTGGTCTTGTTGCCATAAGATCCCTGCCTCTAATTTTTGGGCTAATTGCGCACTTTCTGCTGGGCTAAAAAATCCAGCAAATAGGCGAATATCCGCATCCGGTAAATCAAAGATTTGCGGATTTTGATGATGAAAAAGATCCAAAATTTGCCCAGACATTTTTAGCGTTTTGAGATTTTATTTCCCGTGGACTTTTGAAGACTGCATTTAAATCGATCCATTCCTGAAGCACGCAAAGCAGCATGTTTGGTTTTTCGGGACGTCATTCGCTTTCGCCACATGCGAAAACTGGAGGGTAAGGAATGGGCGCGCATAAACACAATGACCTCTTTTTCTTTGAGTCCAAACTGGAATTCAATCGCCTCAAAGGGTGTTCGATCTTCCCAGGCCATTTGGATGATGCGGTCTTTATCTTCTGTTAAGTGCTCCGGAAAAGTAGGATTTAGTGCAGCCATAAATTTTGATATGTTTGATTGGGGTCATATAATGCGGCTTGTTTTTCGATATTGAAACGGCGGTCTGGCCGAGGATCATTTCCCACCCCTGCCACATAGGCCCAATTGCCCCAGTTGCTCGCCACGTCATAATCAACTAATTGACTTTCAAAATAGGCGGCGCCATATCGCCAATCTTGTCGGAGCGTATGACAAAAATAACTCGCTACATTTTGTCGGCCCCGATTACTCATAAAACCAGTTTGGGCCAATTCCCGCATATTGGCATCAATAAAGGCCTGCCCCGTTTTTCCCTGTATCCATGCAGTTAAAAGACCCGGATCCAGCCCATGTAACTGGCTTTTCGACCCCAGAAGCCCCGTTTGCAAAAAATAGGCCTGCGGTCTTTTTTTCATCAAAAACCAAAAATAATCACGCCAGAGGAGTTCAAACACAATCCAATAGGTGGATTCATTCGCCTCCACCTGAGCTTCGAAGCGCTTAAGCGTCCAAAAAATGTCCCGCGCAGATATACATCCGCATGCTAAATAGGCTGAAAATTTCGTGGAATAATCCGCCCCTAGCAACCCATTCCTAGTCTCTTTGTAGGTTAGTGCAGCCCGTGTACCGAACAAATAGTCCTTCAAACGGGCCAGTCCTGCCCGTTCACCTCCCTCAAACGGAAAGGCATTACGCGGATCAAGGGGAATTTCTTGTAAGCCCAGATCTGAATATCGCGGAATTTGTAAGGGCGGAATTTCGGGTGAGTTTATGTACTTTGGCGCATCGAGGCATGGCCTACAGGCGGAATTTTTCTCTAGTGCCAACCGGAATTGAGTAAAAATGTCCGGCAAGTCAGACAAAGCAAAAGGCAAATCCTCGGGATGATAAAGCGTCGAGCTAGGTACGGTTTCTAAGGCCACAGCGATTTCCCGAAGCGATTTTCTTATTTGCGCTTGGACCCATAATTCCTCAAAACCTACCTGCTCTTTCGTATATACATAATCTGCCTGATACGCCTTTGCGAGGGATGGAATGGCCTTTTCTGGGGAATCAAGAGAAAGAATTAAACCGGAACCTAGCGCGCGTAATTGTTGGTCAAGATCCCTCAAGGCTTCGAAAAAAAACCGAATTCGGAAATAGCCCATCTTAGGAAAACCAAAAAGTGTCTGAGCGAGATCGGCTGGTGCGAGGCATATGACAGGGATGATTTGCTCCGCATGTTCCATGGCGCGCGCAAGGGTTTCATTGTCCCTCAGGCGTAAATCTGTCGTCAACCAAACAAGTGCTCTTTTCATTATAATTCATGAATCCGTTCTAGATAGAAACGGGCTTGTTGCAATATTCCCGCTTTCACCTCCGGATTCATTTTTTTCCACATCGGGTAAACCATGCCGATGCGCGGATTGTTTCCCAGTAGCCCCTCGTGTTTGTCAAAAAAATGCCAATATAAACTATTAAATGGACAGGCTTTGGGGCCAATTTTTTGGTTTGCATCATAAAAACAGCTACTACAATAGCTTCCCATTTTTTTCA
>CAIVPF010000073.1 GCA_903907745.1 uncultured Cytophagaceae bacterium
CACCTCTTCCCATCTCGAACAGAGAAGTTAAGCCCCGCACCGCTGATGATACTGGGATCAAACCCGGGAAAGTAAGTAAGCTCCAAATTATTAACACAAAAAACCGCTCCCTAAACAGAGCGGTTTTTTTATGGCCGAAAATATGAATAGGCCATAGGCCGAAGGTGAAATAGGCCATAGTCCGAAGAACCCATTACCTAATTCAAGGATATGAATCGACGCATACTGAGTCTCAAACTTTGGCAAACCTTCAAGGTTTGCCAAAGGTACGGCAGCCTTGAAGGTTTGCCAAAGGTACAGCAGCCTTGAAGGTTTGCCAAAGTTACGGCAGCCATGAAGGTTTGCCTAAGGTCCGGCCATTAGCTTCGAACTATTGCCTCCGAACTTCCATGATACTCATTATTTTTTGATTCCCAACTAGTAGTTCAATTACCTAATTTACCTTAATTTTTTTCTATCTTGCGCGTAGTTCGTTATATCCATGTCTAAAAATCATATATTCTTTTTCGTATTTTATGTGCTTTCTATTTGTGTAAAAGCTGATATTCAAATCCCTTTTTTACACCCTACGCTCGCCTATCCATATAAAATTGACCTTTTTTCTCGAAAATTAGAGAAATTGAATCCCCAAGGTACTTGGGATTTCGTAAGTTCTATCCAAGTGGACTCCAATGTAATGAATGACTTACCCGATTATTCTAAATTTTCGTATATCCCTAACGAAAAAAACACAGCCGTATATTTTTTTGAACAATGCACCAACAAAGTATTTCTCTTTGACCTAAAAAATCAATCTTTTAAACGGCTTGATCAAACCTATTACCGAGGAAATAATTGCCGATCCTATCGTTTTCTAGCCAATAACACCATTTATTCCCTCGGGGGATATGGGTTTTGGCAAACCAATAACCTCTTAACCTATTTTGATAAAAGATCTGATGAATGGGAAGCTGTGAATTCTCTTGGAAGCCCTCCCAAAGGTATTTTTAGAGGATACTCCGCCTATTTGCCAGAACGAAAAGAAATTATTTCTTTTTCTAATTTTTCCCACAACATCTCCGAAAACGCCGGAAAACTTTTAATTGACAATCATATTTATCGTTTTTCCTTTGCCCAAAAAAATTGGGAAATGATAGGAGAAATTAGTTTAGAGCCTATTAAATCAATTTTAACTAATTTAGAGCTCATTCAACGCGACGATGTTATCTATTCCGGCCAATATTTTTTGATTCAATCAAACCAAGAAACAGTCGGTGTTCGCGCCTTTTATTTCATTAACCCAAGGACACTCGCCGTATCAAAATTTGAAGATACCGCGCAAGAATTCTCCACCTTTGCCATCATTGGCGACCGAGGAGACAATAACCAAGTTTATCGCGCTGGCCCCTATATTTTCAATTTCTTAGCCCAATCCAAAATGGGTTCAAGAAAACGCTTACAAAAAATCAATATTGACGAATTAGCCAAACGCGCCGTTTTCATAGGCTACCTCACCGATAAACCCTGGTATTTTTCCAATTGGTTTCGTGGATTCCTTCTATTAACCATTTTAGCAGGAATCCTTAAGCTTTGGTTTAATCGCCGCCTCTTCCTTCCTAAGTCTAAAAAAACCATAAAAGAAACTGCATTTTCTCCCGAAATTTTAGACGAGATTAGTAAAAATGTCATTCGTGAATTGTTAATTCACGTCGAACAAGAAGGCATCGATGTAATTACCCTAACAGATTTATTGGGATTAAGCGAATTAGCACCCGATGCCCAACGCTATAAACGATCTGCACTCATCAATGAACTAAATGGTAAATTAGCCCTACTAACCCATTGTAATCAAACCATTCTTCGGATTGATTCATCCCTGGATCGCCGACAAAAACGATACGTCCTCGACCCAAGCACCATTAAAGTCCTTCAAAAAATTAAATAATCGGATTACAGTGTTCGCAAATACCCTGTATCAGTAAATTACTCTCGTGCTTGATGAATTTCGAAGGCAATGGAATCGTCGGAATAATCACCGTTTCCAAACAAATTGTCTGCCCGCAACTTTGACATTTAAAATGCACATGATCGTGCTGATGGACATGTTCTCCCTGATGGCATAATTCCTTGCAAAGCGCATACTTCGTACTTCCATGGTCATCCAATACCTTATGAATTAAACCTTGGGTCAAAAAACTTTTCAATGTCCGATAAATCGTTACCCGATCAAATTGCGAACTCAATGATTGCTCAATGTCATATTGGCTTAAGGCATAATCGACCAATTGAAACGCGGAAAGAACTTCGTTCCGACAAGCCGTCGGCCGTAAATTAAAATCCCCTAAACTCAATTTCGAATCCGCCATGAATCTTATGCCTGTAAATGATCAGTTTGCAATTTGACCATTTTTTGATAAATCCCCTGTTTTTTAGCCATCAAAATTTCATGCGTCCCCACTTCGACAATCTTTCCATGTTCCATCACGAGGATTTGATCCGCCGAACGGATCGTCGACAAACGATGTGCAATAATCAAACTCGTCCGATTTTTCATTAACTCCTCCAAGGCCGATTGCACCCATTTTTCCGATTCGGAATCCAAAGCACTTGTCGCCTCATCCAATAATAATAAATGCGGATTTTTTAAAATCGCCCGAGCAATCGCAATGCGTTGGCGCTGACCGCCCGATAATTTCACACCTCGCTCACCGACCAAAGTATCCCACTTTTCTGGAAATGCCTCAATAAATTCTTTGGCATAAGCTAATTCCGCAGCCTGATATATCTCCTCTTCCGTCGCATCCGGCTTTCCATAGGCAATGTTTTCACGGATACTACCCCCAAACAACAAGACCTCTTGTGGCACTAAAGCCACCATTTTCCGCCAAGCCAACACATCCAAGTCCTGAATATTTTGCCCACCCATTAAAATAGCCCCAGCATTCGGTTGATAAAAGCGCATCATCAGCTGGGCCAAGGTCGATTTCCCCGTCCCCGAGGTCCCAACAATCGCCACTTTTTGACCCGGTTCAATCGTAATCGAAATACCCTTCAAAATCTCCACCGATGGCCTACTCGGATATGAAAAATGAACATCCTGGATTTCGATCTTCCCAAAATCAATCGCTTCGCTTTTCGAGTTATCCGTCACATCCATCTCCGAAGGATCCTGTAAAATCTCTAAAATCCGATCCGAAGCCCCAATCGTCTTCTGCAACTGCGCATAAATATCCCCCAAACCTCCCACAGAACCCCCAATGAATGCCGTGTAAAAAATAAAGGTCAATAAATCCGCCAAAATCAAATCCCCCTGCGCCACCAAACGCGCCCCGAACCAAACTACCCCAACAATCCCCCCAAACAAAGCAAATATGATAAAACTTACAAAGCCACCACGCAAAGTCGCCGCCTTCAAAGCCTCCTGCAAAACTTTGTTCAATGATTTCGTATAGCGATTCACCTCAAATTGCTCATTCGTAAAGGCCTTCACCGCCTGAATCGACTGAAAGGTTTCTTCCACAATGATGTTCGTATTCGCCAATTCATCCTGCGCCTTCTTCGAAATTTTCCGAATAAACTTCCCAAATACAATCGCCGAAATCACCAAAACCGGGAAGGTGGCCAACATAAACAAAGTCAATTTCCACGACAAATACGTTATCAAAGCGACTCCCGCCACCAAGGTGAAAATTTGCCTAAAAAATTCCGCTAAGGTTATCGATAACACATCCTGCAATTGCGTAATGTCTGACGTTATCCGACTCATTAATTCACCTACCCGACGCTTTTCAAAATGGAAAATCGGCAACGTAATAATTTTCGCATACAAAGTTTGGCGCACATCCCGCATGGCCTTTTCCGACACCTGCGCAAACGTATAAATTCTAAAAAAGGACAGAATCGCCTGAATAATCAACACCCCAAAGAAAAATACCGTCACTTCATTAATCTGATACTTCGATTTCCCCTCGATTACTTTCGTCATTTCTCCGATCAAGAGCGGGAAACTTAATGTGGTCATGTTCGAAAACAACAAGAAAACCATTCCCAGGATAAAAGTCCATTTATAAGGAACCACGAAACGGAAGATTTTCATCGCATTCGATAAGGATTCCTTATTTACTTTAACGGCATCCTTGGGTTCTACCCCCGCACCAAATTTTTCGTGTCGCTTAGCCATATTATTTTTTAAGTGGTTTACCTCGATATCCAGAAGCTAAAAACAAACGATTCGCTTCCTGATTCGACATCAATTTTTGTAGACGTATGCCTGGGTTTTGTTGCCAATACTGATCCACAATAACCCAGCCCAACCACCTCCCGATTCCGCCCGGACAAGCAGGTCCAATTTCCGGTGTTTTGGGCCGCTCACCTACATATTTTGTTTTGGTTGCCTCATCCTTTTTGAACAACAAAGATTGGTCAATAAAATGTTCCCAAACTTCCCCTTGAAATGCATTCGATTCCACTAATTCCTGCGTCGTATAGCCGAATAATAGTGTATCTGCCACATTCGGCAAAATCTTCTTCGTGAATGCGTAGCTTTTTCCATACCAAATCATATCACTCAATAAGGTGTGATCCTCCGGATTTTGCTGATTAAAAAAGGCCGAATATTGTAAAATCAATTGGGGGATCAAGGCTTTGGGCTCTAATTTTCTTAGTTGATAATCATATACATTAGGAGGCAAAAACATACCCTTTTTTCCCATGAAAAAGTCCAATCCCACAATAATCAGCGTATCGGATATGACCATGTTTTGGGCAGAAAATTCCGGACTTAGCCCACCAAAACCCGAAAAAACAGTTCTGATTTTAGGCGTTTTCGTTTGCGGATATTCCTCGTAAATGCGCTGGAATGCGGCAGTTAATTGCTTTTCCAATCGATCCCCTCCATAAAATTCAGCTCCTTGACTTTGCAAATAAAATTTCCGTAAGGCCGGATTTTGAAATAGGCCAAACAAATCTTTAGCCAAAAAGGGTATCTTTTCCGGCGGACACTGAAAATAGCCCAGGGTTATTTCAGGATGTTTTTTCAACAAACTATCGACCGATTGAACACTTTTTGCCTCGGCCAATAAACGATCCATACGAACAAAATCCAATTGGATTTTAGTCGTAGGCTTTTCTGCCTGGTCCTTTTTTTGACAAGCGCCGACGATACATCCCAAAATGACCAACAAGGGCAGAAATTTCATCAGGCTAACCGGGCTAAAATTTCTTTCAATGACTTGATTTTATTTTCTGCATCCGATAATTTTTGTCGTTCACGTTCCACTAAATCTGCCTTTGCATTTTGCACAAATTTCTCATTGGCTAATTTCGCCTCCACCGATTTTCTAAATCCTTCCAAATACGCCAGTTCCTTTTCTGATTCCGCCTTTAATTCTGCCGGATCTTGGTCTTTGGCCAAAGGCACAAAAAACTGATCTGATTTCACTACGAAGGTTTGGGCATCCACAATCGGTTCCGAAATAAAGGTAATCGACTCTAAATTCGCCAACTTCTGCATGATGACTTCCACAGCCGCATAGGCAGCGGGTTGGTCCGATTTTATACAAAGAGGCAAAGCTAATTTAGGCGATAATTGATTTGAATTACGGATCTCTCGTACTTTCGTTACGACCTCAAACATCGCGTCAAACTGGGCAACTAAGGCATTATTTACAAGCTCCGCTTTCGGGTACTCAGCCGTACAAATGGTGTCTTTTTTGCCACGTTCCGCAATTGCTTGCCAGATTTCCTCGGTAATGAACGGCATGTATGGATGCATTAAACGCATCAACGAATCAAACAAGTCGAGCGCATCATGTAGGGTATCTCCTTGAATTGGGCTTTGATAAGCCGGCTTAATCATCTCTAAATACTTGCCACAGAAATCATCCCAAACTAAATTGTAAATACTTAACAAGGCATCCGAAATCCGAAACTTGCTAAAGTAATCTTGTACGTCTATAATTGTCTGGCTTAACTTAGACTCAAACCAAGCAGTTGCTAGTGTGTGCTCAGGCAACGAGGCCCCTGGAACCACGTCCAAGCCCTTTAACAAACGAAAGGCATTCCAAATTTTATTCGAGAAGTTCCGACCCTGCTCACACAGTTTTTCATCGAACAACAAATCATTTCCAGCCGGTGCCGAAAACAACAATCCCGACCGAACGCCATCCGCCCCAAA
The DNA here is from genome assembly GCA_903907745.1 of uncultured Cytophagaceae bacterium. Taxonomy (GTDB): domain Bacteria; phylum Bacteroidota; class Bacteroidia; order Cytophagales; family Spirosomataceae; genus Aquirufa. The sequence goes on from CAIVPF010000073.1 coordinate 6,155, forward strand.
TTTCTCGATCAATTCCAATGGATCCGGCGAATTTCCCAAGGATTTCGACATTTTACGCCCTTGTTTATCTCGTACGATTCCGGTTAAATAGACATTTCGAAACGGTAATTCGCCCCGCCATTCATAACCTGCCATAATCATACGCGCCACCCAGAAAAATAAAATATCGGGCCCAGTCACTAGGTCGTTGGTCGGATAATAATACGAGATCTCCTCGTTTTCCGGATTTTCAATGCCGTCAAACACCGAAATCGGCCATAACCAAGACGAGAACCAAGTATCCAATACATCCGGGTCCTGCGTTAAATCATCTTCAATGAGGGCATATAATTGGTATGTATCCCGCGCGATTCGAAGTGCTTCTTTTTTGTCTTTGGCCACGATGAGTGTACCATCTTCTAGATAAAAAGCTGGAATTTGTTGGCCCCACCACAATTGACGTGAAATACACCAATCCCGCACATTTTCCATCCAAGACCGATAGGTGTTTTTGAATTTAGCTGGGTGCAATTGGATATCATCGTTCATCACATGCTCCAAAGCCGGTTTGGCCAAATCCTCCATTTTTAAGAACCATTGCAGGGAGAGCTTTGGCTCAATCACCGCGCCCGTTCGTTCCGAGGTTCCCACGGAGGATTTGTATTCCTCTGTTTGAACCAAAAAGCCTTCTTCGGTCAATTGTTTCACAATTCGCCGCCGCGCATCAAAACGATCCACACCCACAAAAAGAATTGCTTTTTCATTCAGGGTTCCGTCGTCATTCAAGATGTCGATGACCGGTAATTTATGTTTTAAGCCTAATTCGTAGTCATTCAAATCATGGGCCGGTGTCACTTTGAGACATCCCGTTCCAAAATCCAATGTCACATATTCGTCTGCAATGATGCTGATTTCCCTGTCAATCAATGGAATACGAACTTTTTTCCCGTGTAAATGCACATAACGCTCATCGGCTGGATTCACACAAATCGCCGCATCTGCCATGATGGTTTCTGGGCGGGTAGTTGCGATTGTCACATGTCCTGAGCCATCGACCAAGGGATATTGGATATGGTATAATTTGGCCTGAACATCTTTGTGAATAACTTCTTCGTCGGACACTGCGGTTTTTCCCTGAGGATCCCAGTTGACCATCCGAACACCCCGATAAATCAAACCTTTGTTGTACAAACGAACAAAAGTATCAATCACCGCTTGGTACAAGGACGGTTCCATGGTAAATCGAGTTCGATCCCAATCACAAGAAGCGCCTATTTTTTTTAACTGATCCAGAATAATTCCGCCGTATTTATCCTTCCATTCGAAAGCGTGGGTGAGGAATTCTTCCCGTGAAATATCTTTTTTCTCAATACCTTTTTCCTTTAACATCGCCACGACTTTCGCCTCCGTGGCAATCGACGCGTGGTCCGTTCCCGGCACCCAGCAGGCTTCCTTGCCTTCCATGCGCGCTTTCCGAATCAAAATATCTTGGATGGTATTGTTCAACATATGGCCCATGTGCAAGACACCCGTCACGTTTGGCGGGGGAATGACAATCGAATAAGGTTCCTTGTCCGGATTAGGTTTGGAGGCGAAGACCTTATTTTCTAACCAAAATGCGTACCATTTTTGCTCGATTTCTTGCGGCGCGTAATTTTTTTCAATCATGAAGCTTCTGCGAAATGTATCTTGCAAAGATAATTGATTTCATTCAAAGCATGCGGTGGATTTTTAAAACAATTCGATGTAATTTCGGGTTCTGAAGCAAATTAAACGAATGGGAATTTTACTCTGGTTGCTAACTTTTTTGGGGATGGAGGGCATGGCTTGGCTCACGCACAAGTACATCATGCATGGTTTTATGTGGCGCTGGCATGAATCCCACCATGTACATCACAAAAATCCCTTGGAAAAAAACGATTTGTTCTCCGTAGTTTTCGGGGTTGCCTCTACAATTACAATTATGTTAGGCGCTGAAATTCCTGCGCTTTGGCCGCTGTTTCCAATTGGTTTGGGCATCGCCACCTATGGCTTGTTTTACTTTATTTTTCATGATATCATCGTGCACCGACGAATCAAAATCAAATACAAAGCCACCAGTCGTTACATGAAACGCATCATGAAAGCCCATTATGTGCATCATGAAGTACATACCAAAGATGGCGCTGAGGCCTTTGGTTTTCTCTACGCACCTAAAAAATTCGAATAAATCTTAAGAAACAAAGCCTACGCCAACGGTCGAATTGGAGAATTCATCAATCAAAATAAAGGCGCCATTTGCCGGGTTTTCCGCATAGCGATCTGCGTGAATCGCCTGAGCTGTTCGCAAGGAAATTCGCCCTATTTCATTTAATTTCAAGGAATCCACGTGTTCGGTGGAGGTTTGTGCTACCACATCTAATCGCTCGGTGATTTGAGAAATTTTGGCTTTGGTGATATGGATGCCGTGTTGCAATAAATAGGTTTTTCCTGCGCTCAGGGCTTGGTGGTCGAGCCAGCAAACTTGAGCCGAAAAGTCCTTCAATTGCGGTGCCATTTCCTCCGATGCTTTCACCAAGGTATTCCCTCGGGAAATATCAATATCCGTACTCAAGGTGATCACCACCGAATCTCCGGCTTCTGCTTTGGATAGTTTTTGATCGAATTTTTCGATACTTGCGATGGTACTTTCTTGGCCCGTTGGCAATACCCGAACGGCATCTCCCACTTGAAACGTACCTGAACTTATTTTTCCGGCATAACCCCGGTAATCATGGTAGGCTTCGGTCATGGGACGAATGACAAATTGAACGGGAAAACGTGCCGCCGCTTTAGACTGCGTTTCGGCAAATTCGAATGCCTCTAATTCATCCAAAAGGGTATTTCCTTGGTACCAAGGCATTTGATCCGCTGGCTGAGTGATATTTTGTCCGTATAAGGACGAGATGGGCAAAAAGCTGATTTCTTGGCCCTCAAAGGTTGTTTGTGCGATTAAATCACTTAAACTATCCTGGATGGATTGGAAGGTTGTTTGTTGGTACTGCACCAAATCCATTTTATTGATACAAATGATAACTTTCGGAATGCGTAATAATGAGGCGATGGATAAATGTCGGGCGGTTTGTTCAACGACGCCTTGTCGAGCATCCACCAAAATCAACGAGACCTTCACATTGGAGGCGCCGGTAACCATGTTACGTGTATATTCGACGTGGCCAGGGGTATCCGCGATGATGTATTTTCGAGTCGGAGTAGAAAAATAAATATGGGCGACGTCGATGGTGATTCCTTGTTCTCGCTCGGCGATGAGGCCGTCCGTTAACAAAGACAAATCCAAAAAATTCAATCCTTTTCGTTTCGATGCACTTTCGAGGGCTTCGATTTTGTCTTTGGTAATCGAATTGGTTTCATATAATAATCGGCCGATGAGGGTACTTTTCCCATCGTCTACGGAACCGGCTGTTGCTATGCGTAAAATATCCATGTTCTTGTCTCGCTCAAATTAAAAATACCCTTGTTGTTTTCTTTTTTCCATGGCGGCTTCTGACCGTTTATCGTCGATGCGCGCGCCTCGTTCGGAGATTTCGGCCGAAAGAATTTCCTCGATAATCACATCGATTTCCACGGCATCCGAAGCCACAGCTGCGGTACACGTCATGTCCCCCACGGTTCTGAATCGGACGGTAGCCTCAAAAGGGATTTCGTCCGCTTCTTTATTCAGATGTTCTGAATCTGCCCAAAGCATCCCATCGCGTTCGATGACTTGCCGCTGATGGGAGAAATAGATACTTGGGATTTCCATCTGTTCTTCTTTGATGTAATTCCAAACGTCGAGTTCGGTCCAATTGGAAATCGGAAAAACACGCACATTTTCGCCGACTGAAATGCGTCCGTTGAGCATATCGAATAATTCGGGGCGTTGGCGTTTGGCGTCCCATTGGCCAAAATCGTCCCGCACGGAAAAAATCCGTTCTTTGGCACGCGCTTTTTCTTCGTCGCGTCGCGCGCCTCCGATGCAGGCATCAAATTTAAATTCTTCAATCGTGTCTAATAAGGTGACGGTTTGAAGGACATTTCGGGAGGCATATTTGCCTGACTCTTCTTTGACTTTTCCTTGGTCGATGGAATCTTGGACGTATCGTACGATGAGTTCGGCGCCCGTTTCTTTGGCGAGCCAATCGCGGAATTCAATCGTTTCTGGAAAGTTGTGCCCCGTATCTATATGAACCAAAGGGAAAGGAATTTTTCCCGGGAAGAATGCTTTTTGGGCTAATCGAACAAGGGTAATGGAATCTTTGCCGCCGGAAAATAATAAGGCGGGGCGTTCGAATTGAGCGGCCACCTCTCGCATGATGTAGATGGATTCATCTTCCAGCCGGCGAGGGAAATTTCCTATTTTATCCTGAATGCTTGTTTTTAGGGTACTCATATATATTAATTAGGCGTGTAATCCACATTCTTTTTGGGAATTTTCCCACCACCATCGGCCAGCCCGTGGATGTTCTCCTTCCGCAATCGCTCGGGTACAAGGCGCGCATCCGATCGAAACGAAGCCTTTTTTGTGCAAGGGATTTTGGGGGATTTTATGGGTATGCAAATAGGATTCTAAGTCGGCAAATGTCCAATCCATCAGTGGATTGAATTTAAGGATATTTTTAGCCTCATCCCATTCGAGCATGGGCATGGAAGACCGATTGTCGGATTGCTCCGCGCGCAAGCCTGTTATCCAAATATGAGCACCCTCAAGCGCACGATTTAATGGTTCAATCTTTCGAATAAAGCAACATTCTTTCCGATTTTCAACCGATTGGTAAAAAGAATTAAAGCCTTTTTGAGCCACAAATTCTTCTGTTTTTTGCGTATTTGGGAAATAGGTTTTTAAGGCTATTCCGTATTTTTTGGTGGTTAAATCGATGAGTTCGTAGCTTTCTTGAAATTGTCGGCCGGTGTCTAATGTAAAAATTTCAATGTCCAATGCCTCGGTGGCAATGGCGTGCGTAATGGCTTGGTCTTCTTGCCCAAAGGAAGTTGAAAAAACAATACGATCCGCAGCAAAATGATTCCTGATCAGGCTTAATCTGCCGGCTAAGGAAAGAGTCTTTAGGGATTTTTCTACATCTGCTACTTGCATACTTGGAAATTTTCACAAAAATACACATTGTCTATTGAATTACTATACTAAGCCCTGAAAATTTTATTTTATCACAAAGGGAAAGATTTAAAACTTTTGTAAATTGAAACAGGTTTAGGAAATATGCGATCAGGATCAGAAATATTGTTGGATGCATGGGATCGGGGGGAGGAAGAATGCTTAGATTTTAAGAATCTGAGGAATTTGGTGCGTCATGGAGAGGGTCAGCGATTGGAGTTTAAGATGAAGGTGAAGTTTCCTGAAAAAATAATCAAGGAGTTGGTCGCTTTTGCAAATTCGGATGGAGGTCATTTGTTTGTCGGGGTGGGTGATGAGGGCCAATTGGAAGGTTTGAAATTTGCGGAGGAGGATCAGTTTTTATTGGAGCGGGCGATTGATAAATTTTGTTTTCCGGCATTTTCGTATCGGGTATATCCGGTGAGTTTGGAAAATGGTCGGAAGGTGTTGGTGTATCAGGTGTATGAAAGTGTGGATAAACCGCATTTTGTGCAGTTGGAAGGTGAGGAACAGCCCCATTGTTATGTTCGTGTAAAGGATCGGACGGTGCAGGCGAGTAAGGAAATGAAGCAGATTTTACGTCGGGAACATCAGGACGGGATTTCGTTTTCGTATGGGGATTCGGAGCGTTGGTTGATGGATTATTTGCGGACACATGGGACGATTACGTTGCAGGAATTTTCGACCAAATTGGCTTTGCCGATGTGGTTAGCATCTCGGAAATTGGTTTTATTGGTCTTAACGAAGGTGTTAAAAGTAGAACCGAGGGAATCGGAGGATTTATATTCATTATTATGAGAATTACACTAGTATTTTTTGTTATGTTTCTGTGGAGCTGTTCGAAATCATCGATGGATCCGCAAACAAGCCCTACACCTCAGGCGACCGCTTTAGGGTCCTTTGATTTATTGCAGGACAAAGTGTTGACGCCAAGTTGCGCTTCATCCGGCTGTCATTTGTCCATTCAGGATGCTTCTTATGCCCAACATGGCTTGGTGTTAGCCAAGGGGCAATCCTACATGAATTTGATTGGTGTTACGCCTAAAAATTCGGTCGCGCTTGCAAATAAAATTTTACGTGTCAAGAAATTTTCTTCAGCAGAAAGCCTTTTATATCATAAATTAAACTGGGACCTAAGCCATCATGTGATGGCGAATTATGGATCTCCGATGCCTCTGGGGGGTAAGCCGGTGAGTAAAGGCCAATTGGATTTTGTTCAAAAATGGATCGAAGCTGGTGCCCCGGAAAAAGGGGAAGTGGTGGATGCGAAGTTATTGGATGATACGACGCCGAGTTTCGTGGAGCCAACCGATTTTGTTGCCTTGGATCCGCCAGTAAAGGAGGGAAAGACGGGTTTACAATTGAAAGTAGATCGCTTTATCGTTGCGCCCAATTTTGAACGGGAATTATTTGTTCGCCGACCCTTGAATAATACCGAGCCAATTTATGTCAACCGAATTAAATTGAAATCTCGATCGAATTCGCATCACATGGTCTTGTATGATTTTCGATCCAAAACCGGATTGCCCTATTTGGACGAGGTGCGGGACCTTCGAAATTTAGATAATTCACTCAGCATTACCACGGTCATTCAGATGTCTAATCACATCTTTTTAGGGGGAGGGACCGATCCTAATTCGGACTATACCTTTCCGGAGGGAACTGCCTTGCTTTTGCCTGTGAATGCTTCGATCGATTTAAATCCTCATTATTTTAATAAAACGAAGGATAATTTATACGGAGAAAATTATGTCAATCTATATACCGTTCCGGCCGCGCAGGTGAAAAAGGTGGTGAACATGATTGATTTCAATAATACCTCATTTTCATTGCCCGCCAATCAAACGACGGTCATTTCAAAGAGTTTTACTTTCGATACCGATGTAGCGATTGTTTCTTTGACATCGCACACGCATGCACGAGGGAAGTTGTTTCAAATCAAAATTAGAGGAGGTAGTCGGGACGGTGAAATCATCTACGAGGATACCGACTGGTCACATCCGAAGGTGATTAATTATGCCCAACCTATTTTGTTGAAAAAGGGGGAAGGACTAACCTCTGTCGTTACCTACGTGAATAATACGTCCAAAGCCCTTGGATTTGGATTAACCTCCGAAGACGAAATGGACATCATTTTTGGCTACTACTACAACCAATAAAGCTTTCAAAGTCAAAGCCTTAAAAAAGGCATAGTAAGAAAATTCAAAAAGCCTATTTGATATATCAAAATTGAAGGTATATTTGCCTCCGCTTCTTGAAATATGTCAAGAAATCAACGTAAAATAGTACAATTATTTGCAAAATTTGGATTCTAACGGCAAACCCTTTTTGATTGGATAAAATTTTATTTTCCCAAAAGCTTTAAATGGAACAAAAACATAAAAATAAATTTACCGCGGCCGGACTTTTAGTGGCTATGGGAATCATTTATGGAGATATCGGGACTTCTCCATTGTATGTGATGCAGGCGGTGATTGACAAAGAGCCCATTAACTCCATGACTGTGCTGGGTGGATTGTCCTGTATTTTCTGGACATTAACCTTACAAACAACGCTTAAATATGTGATATTAATCCTTCGGGCGGATAACAAAGGAGAGGGCGGAATTTTTGCTCTTTTTGCCTTGGTTCGGAGGCATGCCAAATGGCTAACCTTGCCTGCGATTATTGGAGGGGCGACTTTATTGGCCGATGGAATCATCACTCCGCCTATTTCTGTGGCTTCGGCCGTGGAAGGGCTAAAAATGCTTCATCACAAAGATGGAACTCCTTTTGTGACGGATACGGTGCCGCTGGTTATCATTATTTTAACGGTTTTATTTCTGTTTCAAATCTTTGGAACTAAGGTTGTGGGTAAGTTTTTCGGCCCCATCATGCTGCTTTGGTTTTCTATGTTAGGTGTGACGGGTCTTTTATGGATCCAACAAGATTGGTCCATTCTCCGTGCGGTTTCGCCGATGTATGCTTGGGAATTATTAACCACACATCAAGCCGGAAGTGCAGGTTTTTGGACTTTAGGAGCTGTATTTTTATGTACTACGGGTGCGGAGGCTTTGTATTCCGACTTGGGTCATTGCGGGCGGGGTAACATTCGTATCTCCTGGATCTTCGTTAAAATCACTCTTTTATTACAATATTTCGGTCAAGGGGCATGGCTATTGGCCCACCAAGGCATGTTATTAGATGGTCGCAAACCGATCTTCGAATTATTGCCACGTGAATTCCTTTTCTCGGGGATTATGGTGGCCACGGCGGCGGCGGTCATTGCGTCGCAAGCCTTAATTTCTGGTTCTTTCACATTGATTTCTGAAGCGATTCGCCTGAACTTTTGGCCAAAAGTACGTTTGATTTATCCTTCAGATCAAAAAGGGCAATTATACGTACCATCCATTAATGTGCTTTTGTGGATGGGTTGCGTCGGGGTGGTACTTTGGTTTAGAGAATCTACCAATATGGAAGCGGCTTATGGATTAGCGATCACGATGACCATGTTAATGACGACTTCTTTGATGGCCTATTATTTGCATATCAAAAAGGTGGACATGTGGTTTATACTGCTCTTCTTGCTGGTTTATGTGTCCTTAGAGGGATCCTTTTTGGTAGCGAACTTGCAAAAATTCACCCACGGAGGTTATGTGTCTTTATTCATCGCTGGGGTCATTATTTTAGTGATGTGGGTTTGGTTCCGCGCCTCTCGGATTAAGAATAAATTGACCGAATATGAGAAATTGGCCGATTACATTGAGCCTTTGAAAGACCTTAGTAAGGACGAAACGATTCCCAAATATGCGACGCATTTGGTGTTTATGTCGAATGCGGGTCGGGTAACGGACATCGAATCTAAAATCATTTATTCGATCTTCCAACGACGCCCTAAGAAAGCCGATATCTATTGGTTTGTCCATGTCGATACCTTGGATGAACCCTATACGATGGATTATAAAGTGACGGTGATCGAGCCAGATGACATCATCAAGGTGAATTTCAAATTAGGTTTCCGGGTGGAACAAAAAATCAATTTGTACTTCCGTAAAGTCGTAGAAGAAATGGTTTCTCGTGGAGAGGTGGATATTACTTCCCGGTATAAATCTTTGAATGAGCAAAATGTGATTGGAGATTTCCGTTTTGTCGTATTGGAAAAATTCCTTTCATTCGATAATGAATTGCCTTTATTAGACCGGATGGTCATGAAAGCCTATTTCTTTGTGAAGCAATTTACGCCTTCGGAGGATAAATGGTTTGGTTTGGATAGTGACGCGGTAAAATTGGAAAAGGTACCTTTGATTATCAAGCCGGTGTCTAAATGTAATTTACGACGGGTCGACTAATATGAGCACGATATTCACTAAGATTGTTCAACGGGAAATTCCTTGTCACCTCATCGCGGAGGATGATCGTTTCATGGCGTTCTTGGATGTGATGCCGCTGGTGGAGGGCCATACCTTAGTCATTCCAAAACAAGAGATAGATTATATTTTTGATTTGGAACCGGAGCTGTTGGGCGACTTGATGAAATTTGCCCAAAAAATAGCCCCAGCCATCAAAAAAGCCATTCCATGTAAACGCGTGGGCGTGGCGGTGATCGGTTTAGAGGTGCCGCATGCGCATGTGCATTTGGTACCGATGAACCGGATGTTGGACATTAATTTCTCCCAAGAAAAATTGAAACCAAGCCAAGAATCTTTGGCAAAAACTGCGGAACTAATACGTTCCTTTTTGTAATTACTTCAGGAAACCTTTGAGTTTATTCATTTCCGTCATCGGATTTGCTTTTTCATAGACGATGTGATATACGGCGTCGATGATGGGCAATTGGATATGATGTTGCTTAGAAATCAAATAAATACTTCGCACGGCATAATATCCCTCGGCGATCATGTTCATTTCGATTTGTGCGGATTTAACGGAATATCCCCGACCGATCATATTTCCAAAGGTCCGATTCCTCGAAAATTGAGAATAAGCCGTCACTAATAAATCCCCTAAGTAGCCTGAATTATTTAAATCGCGATTAGATTTCGGATATACCGCATCTAAGAAAATCTTGATTTCTTGCATCGCATTACTAACCAAAACTGCTTGGAAATTATCTCCAAAACCTAAGCCTCGTGTAATTCCGCAAGCCATGGCGATGATGTTTTTGATAACCGCACAATATTCCACTCCGTATAAATCCTCGATGGCATGGGCCTGCAAAAATCGACAATTCAATAAATTCGCAAAGGATTGCGCCACTTCTAAACTCGGGGAGGCAATCGTCAAATAGGATTGTTTTTCCAGGGCGACTTCTTCTGCGTGGCAAGGGCCTGCAATGACGCAAGTCTGACCGATGGGCAGGTTAAATTCCCGTTCAATCCAGTCGGTCACGAGCATATTTTCCTCGGGAATCATACCCTTGATGGCCGAAACGATTTTCTTTCCTTCGAAATGTTTTTTATTGAGATCCTTTAAAGTCGAGGGAATGAAAGCAGCGGGTATGGCTAAAATGATGAATTCTACACCTTGGAGCGCGTCGGACATTTTGCTATAGGTCTTAACCTTACGCGGGTTAATGGCTACATCTGTTAAATAGCTCGGATTGTGGTTGTATTTACGAATGAATTCGACGTCTGATTTCCGACGAATCCACCATTTGATTTTAACCTGATTTTCTGAAAGAATTTTCACGAGGGCTGTGGCCCAACTACCTCCACCGATCACCGCGATTTGTTTGGGGATCTTCTTTTTTAATTCTTCTAAATTTGTCATCCTACAAAATTACCTTTAAAATTAAAATTAAACGGAAAGATGGAGTTTTTTTCCCAAATTTGTCGGAATAAACCTATTTAATCCATGATGAAATTTGCCTACCTAAGCATTTTGCTTATTTGTACTTCTGTCCTTTTTGGTCAAACAGTTGCCATACTTCCCGAACATCCTCGTCCTGATTTTGAACGGACGCAATGGCAAAATTTGAATGGCGATTGGGAATTTGCTTTTGATGCAAAAGACCAGGGGGAAAAAGAAACGTGGTTTAAAGCGGATCAAAAATTCAATCAAACCATCCATGTGCCATTTCCTTGGGGGTCTGTTTTGTCGGGGGTCAAAGATGAGGCGGATATCGCTTGGTATCGCAAAAAAATCCAAGTGCCAGCGGATTGGAATGGCAAGCGTACGTTTGTGGTGATTGGGGCGTCGGATTGGAAAACGGATGTGTATTTGGATGGTCAAAAAATAGGTTCTCATGAAGGGGGATATACGCCTTTTTCGTTTGAATTAAGCAAATTTATCGTGGCCGGAAAGGCGCATTCGCTCGTGATTCGGGTGGATGATAAGCGTCGGATGTTTACGTTATACGGCAAGCAAGGATATGGAAATGCGCGGGGGATTTGGCAAACGATTTATTTAGAAGCACGTGGGACGCAATTTGTAGAAAAGGCGCAGGTGACACCGGATATCGATCGGGCCACGGCATCCTTTCGTATACGCTTAGCGGAGGCGACAAAAGGAAATACAATTGTGAAGGTGGCATTGGCGAACGGCCAAATCCTGAGCCAGACTTTGTCGGCTGGTGTGCAAGAAGCTAAGCTAGTATTTTCATTACCGAGTCCACATCTTTGGACGTTGGAAGATCCATTTTTATACGATTACCAAATTACGCTCGGAGAGGGTGCGCAGGCGGACCAAGTGAAGGGCTATTTTGGTATGCGAAAAATATCGGTGATGTCCTTGCCGGGTACGACGATTCCGTACATTGCCTTGAATAATAAGCCGATTTATTTGCAATTGGCCCTCGATCAAAGTTATCATCCAGAGGGTTTTTATACCTTCCCCACGGATGATTTTATGCGGGAAGAAATCATGCGGAGTAAGCGTATAGGTTTAAATGGGATACGGACGCACGTGAAAATCGAGGTGCCTCGCAAATTATATTGGGCGGATAAATTAGGTTTATTGGTCATGGCGGATGTGCCTAATTCGTGGGGCGAGCCGGATGCGGACATGCGGAAGGAGACGGAGATGACCTTGAAAGAGATGATAGACCGGGATTTTAATCATCCATCGATTTTTTCTTGGATTACGTTTAATGAAACGTGGGGATTGCAAACGGAGACGCTGGTGAATGGAAAAAAGCGGAGGGAGTATACGCCGGAAACGCAACAATGGGTGGCTTCGGTGTATCGTTTGGCGAAAACGTTGGATGCGACGAGGTTAGTGGAGGATAATTCGATTTGTTGTGGCAAGGGGCATACGGAAACGGATATACATTCGTGGCATTCGTATTTGCCGGGATATGAGTGGGAGAAATTTATGAAGGAGCAATCGGATAAAACGTTTCCAGGCAGTACCTGGAATTTTGAGAAGGGTTATGCGCAGGGGGGCCAACCGATGATTAATTCGGAGTTTGGAAATGTGTGGGGTTATGATGGGAGTACGGGGGATGTGGATTATACCTGGGATTATCACAAGGCGATGAATGTGTTTCGGACCTATCCTAAAATGGCGGGATGGTTGTATACGGAGCACCACGATGTGATTAATGAGTGGAATGGTTATTATCGATTTGATCGGACGGAAAAGGAAACGGGTTTGTCGGCCATCGCGCTGGGGATGAGCTTGAAGGATTTTCATGGGCGGGTGTATTTGTCGACGGGGCAGGAAATTGCGTATGCGGGGAAGGCGGGACAATCTTTGGCGATTCCGCTGACTCTTTCGATGCTGACGGATGGTATGGGTTTTTCAAAGAATTTGACCTTGAGTTTGGAGTTTACGGGACAAAATTCCTTGGGTCAAAAGAAGGCATGGTGGACGAAAAAGATGCCATTGCCATGGACGCCTTGGTCGGTGAAAGCCTTGGATTCGCTGAAGATTGTGTTGCCACAGGATAAATCGGTGAATAAGTTGGTGATGCGGGTGGAAGATGCGGCGGGTCAGGTATTGCATACGAATTTTGTGCATGTGATTGTGGAGGAGGGGAATGTTCAGCCTGTGGATTCGAAACAGCGTGTTGTGTCTTTGCCGGTTTCGAAGGTGTCAAAATCGGAATGGTCAAAAAAGCAATGGACGGGAGTTTTAGGGAATAAGTTGAATGGGGCAGGGGCTGGATATTTTGAATATGCGTTTCCGTGGCCTTCGTTGGCCGCCGCGGAGGTAGATCAAGTGAGCTTCTTTGTGGAGGCGAGTTCAAAACCGATGTTAGGAAAGGATCAGGCGAATGCGGGAATTGCGAATGGGGATTATATGTTGGGCAAAGGGACTTTTGATCCGAGCAAAAATGTCAATGCCTATCCGCAAACGGATTTAAAAATGAATCCTTCGGTGGTGGAGATTTCGGCGAATGGTTTGCATGCGGCAACGGTTGATTTAGTCGACGATCCTGCGGATCATCAAGGGGTGTTATCTTGGTTTTACCAGGCGCGTAATCATAAATTAGACGAACCCGGAACGTATGGATATTGGGTTCAATGTGCGGTTCCTCGTGCTGCGATCGAGGAGGCCTCCAAAACTGGAGTTTTACGAATTCGATTGACGGTTCCTGACGGTTACCCGAATGGTTTGTCGCTATATGGGGATCACTCTGGACGTTTCATTGCGAATCCAAGTATCCTAATTCAGCGGAAGTAGAATATCAGAAACCTGAATTTTTTTCCCCTTACCTTTGCCAAACCGGCAAGGATTGGCAAAGGTAGGTTAATTGAGTTTCCAGTTTTTCACATGAATGAGCTCAGGTTTTTTGGGGCCAGTCTGTGTAAAATTGGCATTTTGCAGCTTAATATCTGTCGCCTCAATAACCCGATATGTTTGTTTTGCCTCAATGTCCAAATTCGATAATTGGATATGGTGAATCGGCATTTCAGGTAAGCCACGAATCAATAAGCCCGTTTCAACTTCTTTCGCAACCACCCGATCCACAAAAATATATTTAAACTGCGGAGTTCCCGCATCCACCGGCATCGCCTGAATCACCGGCGTTGCATCGCCATTGCCATAGGTCGCCACCGGATCTTTACCTTGATAATACATGTCAAACAAAATCGCCTCGCCCGCAATGTTTTTCATCGAAATATCCTGAATAAACACATTCTCCACCACACCCCCCCGGCCCCGTGCCGTCTTAAACCGCAATCCCACATCCGTGCCTAAAAATTGGCAATTTGACACAAATAAATCATGTACCCCGCCCGACATCTCACTGCCCACAACCACCCCTCCATGGCCATGGAAAACCACACAATTCTCGATCATAATATAGGCGGAAGGCCGACCCCGTTTCCGCCCCTCCGCATCCTTTCCCGATTTCAAACAAATTCCATCATCCCCAACATCAAACTGGGAATTTTTGACCGACACATATTCACATGACTCAATGTCAATCCCATCCCCATTTTGCGCAAACCACGGGTTTTTAACCGAAATATTATCCACCGTCAAATGCTTACAAAGTAAAGGATGAATATTCCAAGCAGGCGAGTTTTGAAAAGTCACCCCTTCCAATAAAATCTGCTCACATTCCCGCAAGGAAATCATATTCGGCCGCAAAAATTCTTTAATTTCTTCTGCTTTTGCCTCCGTAAAACCAGCCGCCACGACACCCGGTTGGTCCATTTTCGACCCCTTCAATGCCCGTTCAGTCGGATACCATGTCTCCTTTTTATCATCTAACACCCCACCCGAACGAACCAATTTATCCCATTCTCCCGCCGTTAATTTTCCTTTTTTCACCGGCCTCCAGGCCTCACCCGCCCCATCAATAATTCCTGCACCCGTGATCGCAATGTTCCGTTCGCCTTTAGCCGAAATAGGCGATTGTGCCCGAATGGCTTCCACACCTTCCCAACTCGTTTTTACCAAAGGGTATTGCGCCGCATCCGAACTAAACTGCAATACCGCACCCGCATCTAAATGCAGATTAATATTCGATCGCAACGTTATCGCCCCCGTCACAAAAAATCCTGCAGGAATTCGTACCATCCCACCCCCTTGTTTGGCGGCAATGTCTATCGCCTGCTGAATCGCCGTCGTATTCAAGGCCTTCGCGGAAGAAACTGCGCCGTACGAAACAATATTAAACGTATCTTTTTTGAAGGCTGTACCCGCTACAGTTGGCAACTCAAATTCATATTTCTGCGGGAAAATCGACTTTTTTAGAAAACTGCGCAGATGTTCATTGGACGAGAAAATCGCCGCCGCCACCATATCCGAAATTTTCATAGCTCCAAAAGGTGAGAAATGCGTATCATCCGCCACTCCTTTCATAAACTTCTTAAAAATACCCACCGGATAATGCAGAAACATTTTCTTCGCACCCTCCGGCCCCTCCGCACTAATGTATTTTTTACTTTCTTTTTCGATGTCGATCAACAAGACCTTTTCCTTTGCCGCCACCTCGCGTATGACTGCTGGATAATCGGCATGTTGGTCCACAAAAACACCCGTCGAGTCGAATTTTCGGCGTTGGGTCGGTGTCAATAATATAGGAATCCCACCCTTCGAACGAGTTTCCGCCACATAGCGCGTTAAATTTTCACGAAAATCTGTTTGAGCAGGCGCATAGCGAGATGTATCGGAGGCTTTGGCATCATTATGACCAAATTGAATGAGCA
This sequence comes from uncultured Cytophagaceae bacterium, assembly GCA_903907745.1. GTDB lineage: Bacteria > Bacteroidota > Bacteroidia > Cytophagales > Spirosomataceae > Aquirufa. The sequence continues at coordinate 21,844 of CAIVPF010000073.1, forward strand.
CATAATCCCCCTTTTTGATTTGTTGGAATACCTTTTTCCATCGCCCCTCCGTCCGAAAACTCTTCGTACTCCGGCCATTATAGGCATGATTTTGCACCTCCACCGCTTCATTGAATAAATGCGAAAAGGGCATTCCCCATCCCGTCTCAGGAAAATCAGCCGCTAACTTATCCGCCATCGTCGAATCCCCAATCAAAAAGACACGCAGGGGTTCTTTGGCACTAAAACTAAACAGGAAAAAAGCTAAACTTGCGAATAGGAATATTCGATATTTCATACGATACATTTATTCCTAAAGGCGCACGCGATCGATTTTTACCTATTAATCGCCACGCTTCCCAGAATTGTTTGAATAATTTGTAAGGTCGTGATATTATCCGCCTCCGCCTCATAGGTTAAAAGTATCCGATGATTCAGCACATCCGGCGTCATTTCCTTGATATCCTCCGGAAGTACATAATCACGTCCCTCCAAATAAGCCATCACCTTCGCCGCTAAATTTAAATGAATACTCGCCCGAGGAGATGCCCCAAATTGAATGTAATCCGCCTCCCTCGTCAGGCCATATTCCGCCGGATTCCGCGTCGCAAAAATCAATTCAATAATGTATTTTTCCAAAGTCTCCGAAATCGTAATTTTATTAATTTCCTTCCGGATTTGTTGGATATCTGTCAAAGTTAAAATGGCCTTTGGCTCATACTGAAAGTCCATATTCGACATCTTTCGCATCACCTCTAATTCCTGTTCCTTATCCAAATAATTCAAGAAAACCTTCATCATAAAGCGATCCACTTGCGCCTCTGGCAACGGAAACGTACCCTCCTGTTCCACCGGATTTTGTGTTGCCAACACCAAAAATGGCTTGTCCAACGGATAAGTCGTATCCCCAATCGTCACTTGCTTCTCCGCCATCGCTTCCAATAAAGCCGATTGTACCTTCGCCGGTGCCCGATTAATCTCATCCGCCAAAATAATCTGCGCAAAAATAGGGCCCTTCTTTACCTCAAATTCATTTTTCAATGGATTGTAAATCATCGTCCCCACCAAATCAGCCGGCAATAAATCCGGCGTAAACTGAATCCGCTGAAAATGTAAATCCAAAATTTTGGCCAATGTATTAATCGTCAAAGTCTTAGCTAAACCCGGAACCCCCTCCAACAACACATGGCCTCCCGTAAATAATCCCACCAGCAATCGATTAATCAATCGTTCTTGACCGATTACCACTTTGCCCATTTCCTCAACAGCCAGCTTTATCTTATCTCTTAATTCCATAATTGCTCCTTTATTGTAATTTTTTGTAACGTATCCGTTTCGGCGTCACATCATTTCCTAATCGCTTCTTACGCGCTTCTTCATATTCCGAATAATTACCCTCAAAATACGTCACCTGCGAATCCCCCTCAAAAGCCAAAATATGCGTGGCAATCCGATCTAAAAACCAACGATCGTGAGAAATAACCACCGCACACCCAGCAAAATTCTCCAATCCCTCCTCCAATGCCCGCAATGTATTCACATCCAAGTCGTTCGTCGGCTCATCCAACAAAAGCACATTCGCACCTTCCTTCAACATCATCGCTAAATGTACCCGATTCCGCTCACCCCCCGACAAATTACCAATCTTCTTCTCCTGATCCGCCCCATTAAAATTAAACTTACTCACATACGCCCGCGCATTCGATTGCTTACCGCCCAACATCACCCAATCATTCCCATCCGAAATCGTCTCAAAAACCGATTTTTCAGCCTGCAAAGAATCATGCTCCTGATCCACATAGGCCAATTTCACCGTTTCCCCCACCTCAAAAGAACCAGAATCCGGACTCAATTGACCCGTAATCAATTTAAACATCGTCGTTTTTCCCGCACCATTCGGCCCAATAATCCCCACAATCCCCGCCGGTGGCAATGAAAAACTTACATTTTCATATAACAATTTATCCCCAAATGATTTCGAAACCCCTTGAACTTCAATAACTTTATTACCCAAACGCGGTCCCGCCGGGATGTAAAGCTCCAACTTATCCTCTTTTTGTTTATTCTCCTCTGACAACAATTTCTCATAGGCCCCGATTCTCGCCTTGGATTTTGCTTGTCGAGCCTTCGGCGCCATACGAACCCATTCTAATTCACGTTGCAAGGTTTTTTGTCGGCGCGATTCCGTCTTCTCCTCCTGCGATAAACGATTTTGTTTTTGTTCCAACCAAGACGAATAATTTCCCTTCCACGGAATTCCCTCCCCACGATCCAATTCCAAAATCCATCCCGCCACATTATCCAAGAAATACCGGTCGTGGGTAACGGCAATGACCGTTCCTTTGTATTGGCGTAAATGTTGCTCCAACCAATCCACGGACTCGGCATCCAAATGGTTCGTCGGTTCATCCAATAACAACACATCCGGCTCTTGCAACAATAAACGACACAATGCCACCCGCCGCTTTTCTCCCCCTGACAACGTACTTATTTTCGCATCCGCATCCGGACAACGCAAAGCATCCATGGCTTTTTCAAGCCGCGTATCTAATTCCCAGGCATTGAAATGATCCAATTTTTCCTGAACCTCACCCTGCCTATTTAATAATTTATCAAAATCCGCATCCGGATCTGCAAAGGCCTCATTGATCTCATCAAATTCCTTCAGTAAATTTTTAATCTCCACCACCGCTTCCTCCACAACCTCTAGAACCGTTTTGTTCGGGTCTAATTGGGGCTCTTGTTCCAACATCCCCACCGTATAGCCCGGAGACCAAACCACATCACCCGTAAAGGATTTATCCATGCCCGCAATAATGCGCAATAGGGTCGACTTTCCCGAACCGTTTAAACCCAATACCCCGATTTTCGCCCCGTAAAAAAAAGATAAATAAATGTTTTTTATAATTGTTTTCTGTGGCGGAATGACCTTGGACACTCGCTCCATCGAAAAGATAATCGTCTCATTACTCATATTTTTTTTGCATTTTTTTGATAGAACCTGCAAAGAATGTGAATTTTGTCTAAAAATCTTAATTAATTCAAAGAATTTTAAATAAATTAGGCCTCCAAATGAAACGGAATTAAAAATTATTACTTTTTGAGCCATAGCCTTGCTTGAAGCTCTTTGATTTAAAAAAAATGAAATCTGCCAAAAAAAATGAATTTGGATTTTGCCAGGACGGCAAAGTTTTCATCAACGCCTATTTAAATTTTCCACAACGAGAAATTGGATTCGTCCGAAACACCGAAGAAGAGGCATTAGCCTATTTTGTAAATCGATTTGACCTAGCAAAACGAAAAGTCGATCTTCTCTCTAGCGAAGTCGAAACGGTACAAAACAAAGGTTCTTTCCTAACCAAAGTAGTTCAAATGAAAGCCTATTTAGGCGAATTTGATGGCCTAGGGGATTTTAAACCTTTGTTCGACGAATTAGACCGCATGGAAAAATACCTGCGGGATTTGATTCAAAACAATCAAATCAAAAATTTAGAAATCAAACGCGCTTTAATCCAAGACGCCAAAAATATTTCTACCGAAGATGATATCGCTAAAGCCACCGACGAATTGATGGAAATCAAATCGAAATGGGTAAAAACGGGTCCAGTAGATAAATTATTTCAAGAAGAACTGAGCCAGGAATTCCAAGTGGTATTAGATGAATTTTTCCTTCGTCGACGCTTTTTCTTCGAAGAAAAAAATCGCCAAATCGACGAGAAAATTCTCACGCTTCAAGGCTTCATCGATGCAGTGCATCAACTTCGCAAAACGGAGGATTTGGACGTCGCAGTCATTCGCGTAAAAGAGTTACAAAAAGAATGGAAAACCGTACTAGGCCTACCCCCGAAAAAGCAATCCATGCTTTGGAAGAATTTCAAGAAAGCCAATGACATGTTTTTCGAGAAATATAACCGGGTCAAAGGCATCGAATATAAACCAAGAGTCGATCCTCGCATTCAAGAATTAACCACCATGACAGGTGAATTAGAATTGAAATTAAGCGATCAACCTAACATGGTGGCCACCGCAGAACTAGCCAAAGCCTACCTCGTGAAATGGAAAGAAGTTAGCGCCCAAGTGAAAATGATCGACCGCTCGATGGCAGAACGTTTCCGGAATGCCTGTGATAAAATTTTCGAAATGAATTATTTGTTGCGCGTCATTTCCTATCGCCACGCCAACCTGAACGAAAAACCCCGCATCGAACAATTGAAAATCATGATCAATCAAATGGATTACATGACCAAAAAAGAACGCGGGGAACTAGAAGATTTTATTGGACAATCAGAACGCGATGGCCAAATGGAAGAAAAACTCGTGCTAAGCAAAATCAATACCCAAAAGCGCAAAATCAGCATGAAAGAAATGCTTTTGACTGGATTTAAAGCGGAATTAGATACGATTTTAAACAGTTAATAAGCCTAAATCAACGGCCAAGGCCTTCAAATCTAAGCCATCAAAGGTACCCGAGGACATCATCAATACGTTGCTGTCCTCTTTTTTATGCCCTAAAATCTCTGCCCGCAAGGCTTCTGAATCACGCAATACGATCAAATTTGGATGTTTGAAATAATCCTGAATGACCGATTCTTCGATCCGGTCCATCCGTTTAATGGCCCGAGCATGCTCACTTAAATAGACAATCGCCTTATCCGCCTGTGCCAAGGTACCTTGGTATTGTGGAAGAAATACAGGATTTAAACTACTAAATGTATGTAATTCTAGGCAAGCGGTCAGTTGGCGCTCTGGAAATTGCGTTTTCAAGGCCCGCGTAGTCGCCTCCACTTTTGAGGGTGCGTGGGCAAAGTCCTTGTAAAGTAAGGAGTTTGCGTTTTGGCCAACTAATTCCAAACGTTTCGCCGCCCCCTTAAAGCCAGTAATCGCTTCGTAAAATTCGGAGGAAGAAATTCCGATTTGCTCGCATATCAAACGCGCGCCATTTAAATTTTTCAAGCTATGTTCCCCAAAAACCAAAATCTCATATTCCTTCCCATCCAAACCCTTCAACCATGTTTTTCCATTTTTGATAAAGGATGGATGCGCTTCATAGCCTTCTTTATCGCAATGCTCCGGACATGCCTCAATAAGGGCCTCCAACGTTCCGTCACTTTGATCAAAAAATAACTGACCGGCCTTAGGCATTTGACGAATTAATTTCGAAAAGGAATCTGTATAGGATTCAAAGGTCGGATATACATTAATATGGTCCCAAGCGATCCCAGAAATGAGGGCTATGTGGGGTTGATATAATAAAAATTTAGCTTGTCGGTCGATCGGCGATGCCAAATATTCGTCTCCTTCGATCACGATGATCGGCGCATCAGACAGCGAGGCCATGAGCTCGAAGCCTTCGATGCGCGCGCCAACTAAATAATCAAAATGACGGCCTACACTTTTCAGCACATGCAAAATCATGGACGTGATGCTGGTTTTTCCATGACTGCCAGCGATGACAATCCGTTGCTTATGTTTACTTTCTTCGTATAAAAAGGAAGGATAAGATTCGATTTTGATACCTAATTCTTGGGCCTTTAAAAGCTCGGGGTTGTCTGCCCGCGCATGCATCCCGACAATCACGGCGTCTAGATCCGTCGTGATTTTCTCAGGAAACCAGCCGAATTGTTCTGGTAAGATACCATGATGAGCCAAGAGACTTTTAGAAGGTTCATAAATTTCATCGTCTGAGCCGCTAATTTGGTAGCCTTTGGCTAAAAGCGCCAATGCTAAATTATGCATGGCTGCGCCTCCTATTGCGATAAAATGAATCTTTGGCATATTATATTCAATGAATTTATTGCAAAGTACATACTTTTATTGCAGTTTTGCACGTTTTTCCACAAACTCAAAGGTTTAGAAATGAAAAATTACATCGATCTAATTGATCAAACCATCGAATTCCCTACACGGGAATTTAATATCAATGAGAACAATGAACTGTTGTTTAATAATGTGCCCTTAATGGAAATCATTAAGCAATATGGAACCCCTTTGAAAATTTCCTATTTGCCGAAAATCTCAGAGCATATCGATAATGCCAAATTATTGTTCCGTAATGCGATTAAAAAGTACAATTACAAAGGAAACTATACCTATTGCTATTGTACCAAATCGTCTCATTTTTCATTTATTTTAGAGGAAGTGTTGAAACAACACGTCCATTTAGAAACAAGTAGTGCCTTCGATATTTCAATTATAAGAGACATGTACCTGCAAGGGAAAATCTCTAAATCCACGTATATTCTTTGTAACGGCTACAAACAACCTTTGTATACGCAATACATTTCGGAGTTGATCAACGATGGATTTAATTGTATTCCTATCCTCGACAACCTCAAGGAAATCGATTTTTACGAAAAGTCGGTTAATGCTGACAAAGTGAATTTAGCCATTCGGATCGCCACAGATGAGGAGCCCGATTTTGCATTTTATACCTCCCGTTTAGGTTTACGTTATTCGGATGTCAATACCCTTTACGAAGAAAAAATTAAGCCGAATCCGCGCTTTAATTTAAAGATGTTGCATTTCTTCATTAACACGGGGATCAAAGATAGCGCCTATTACTGGTCAGAATTAAGCCGTTTTATTTACAAATATTGTGAAATGAAAAAGATCTGTCCGGAATTGGATTCGATCGATTTAGGTGGCGGCTTACCGATTCAAACTTCCTTGCAGTTTAATTACGATTACCAAGCCATGGTGGATGAAATCGTGGAATCAATTTCTTGGATTTGCAATAAAAATAATGTGCCCGTTCCGAACATTTTTACGGAATTTGGTTCCTATACGGTAGGGGAAAGTGGAGCAGTTTTATATGAGATTATTGACCAAAAGCTTCAAAACGACAAGGAGTTATGGTACATGATCGATGGATCTTTCATTACGCAATTGCCGGATTCATGGGGCATGAATCAAAAATACATTATGTTGCCAGTGAATAACTGGGGGATGCCTTATCAAAAAGTCAATTTGGGAGGACTAACCTGCGACTCGATGGATTTTTATAATACCGAAGCGCATAGTTCTGATTTATATTTACCTATTTTTGAGGAGGAGTCAGAGCGACAGTTTGTCGGATTTTTCCATACTGGCGCCTATCAAGAGTCTTTGGGTGGATATGGAGGAATCCAACACTGCCTGATTCCCGCACCTAAGCACGTGATTGTAGATCGATTAGAGGATGGAACGGTGACTACGCGATTGTTCTCTGAGGAACAATTAAGCGGTCCGATGCTCACGATTTTGGGATATAATGAAACCAATAACAATAAAACAGAAATTAAAGTCGTTACTAAAAAACTAGAAACTGTATAATTATGAAAAAATACTTCGCCGTTTTTGCCTTTAGCCTGTTGTTGCTTCAGGGTTGCCCGTCTTCCCAATCATCATCAGCGAATTGTCCAGCATATGGAACGACTTCAGTTGACCGGGAAAACCACCGCATTTAATCTACGGACCAGTCAAAGCTTTTAGTAACTGCTTTTTTCCATTGTTGGCGCATCTTTTCACGCTTGCTTGATTCCATATTTGGTTTCCACGTATGCGCAATCGCCCAGTTTTTACGTAAATCATCCAGATTTTCCCAATAGCCCACCGCCAAACCTGCTGCATACGCAGCACCTAAGGCAGTGGTTTCAATGATTTTTGGACAAATCACTTCTTCGCCTAAAATGTCGGACTGAAATTGCATCAGCAATTGGTTCACCACCATGCCGCCATCGACGCGCAAGGAAGTTATCGATATTCCTGCATCTTTTTCCATCGCTTCCAAAACCTCCCAGGTTTGGAAAGCCGTAGCTTCCAAGGCCGCGCGCGCGATGTGTGATTTATTAATGTACCGTGTAAGCCCCACTAAAACACCCCGCGCATCTTGTTTCCAATAGGGCGCGTAGAGGCCTGAAAACGCGGGTACGAAATAGCAACCGCCATTGTCTTCCACTTCTTTCGCCAACTTTTCAATATCCGGGCTATGTTTAATGATGCCCAGGTTATCCCGTAGCCATTGGACCAATGCCCCTGTGATGGCCACAGATCCCTCCAATGCATAGTGGACAGGCTCATCACCTAATTGGTAGGCCACGGTCGTTAGCAAGCCAAATGCGGATGGAATCGCTTTCGTCCCCGTATTCATGAGAAGAAAACATCCTGTGCCATAGGTATTTTTGCCTTGTCCGGGATTGAAACAGGTTTGACCGACGAGCGCCGCTTGTTGGTCTCCCAAAATTCCCGCTAAAGGAACTCCGCCGAGGACGCCTTTGGCTTTGGCGTAAACTTTCGAACTGGAGGTGATTTCTGGTAGCATTACTTTAGGAATTCCTAAAACCGATAAGATTTCATCGTCCCATTGGCATGTTTGTAAATCCATTAATTGGGTTCTACTCGCATTTGTCACATCCGTGATGTGAATGCCGCCATCGGTTCCCCCAGTTAAATTCCAGGCGATGAAGGTATCCATATTGCCAAAAACCGCTTCGCCTTTTTCAGCGTCCGCCCGCAACCCTTCGATGTTATTTAGCAACCAGCGCAATTTCAATCCGCTGAAATAGGTCGCCAGTGGCAAACCCGTTTTCGCCCGGAAGCGGTCCATGCCACCGTCTTTGGCGAGTTCCGCTAATTCAGAACCGACACGTGTGTCCTGCCACACGATGGCATTGTAATACGGTTTTCCGGTGATTTTATTCCAAACGAGGGTGGTTTCTCTTTGGTTGGTGATTCCCACCGCAGCTAAATCTTTGGCGGATAAATTCGCTTTTCCGAGGGCGAGCCCGATGACCTCTTGGGTATTTCGCCAAATTTCATCTGAGTCATGTTCGACCCATCCGGCTTGCGGGTAAATTTGTTTGTGCTCTTTTTGGCCTACGGAAATAATTTCCCCGCCTTTATTAAAAATAATGAATCGGGAACTCGTGGTTCCTTGATCAATGGATCCGATGTACATAGGAAATTAGTTTAAAGTCAAAATAAAGGCACCCAAAATGGCACCTGCCGCTGGACCCAACACGGGAATCCATGCATAGGACCAGTCAGAGCTTCCTTTGTTTGGAATAGGTAAAATGGCATGCATGATGCGTGGGCCCAAATCACGAGCAGGATTAATCGCATATCCTGTGGTTCCGCCTAAGCCTAGGCCAACTGCCCACACTAAAATCCCCACCAAAAATGGCCCTAAACCATGTTCGATGCTCGAAAACGAGCCTAAAGCCACAATAGCTAAGGCAGAAGCAAAAGCCTCTGAAATAAAATTAAAAAGGGTATTCGGTATAGCTGGATCGGTACAAAAAGATCCTTTGATAGCTCCAGCGTCTTCTGTGGCGTCATAATGGGGTTTGTAGTGCAACCAAACTAATAATTGACCTAGCATCGCGCCGAGTAATTGAGCGCCTACGAAAGTTGGGAACAAAGACCAATCACCAGATTTCACACATCCTGCGATGGTGACGATGGGATTTAGATGCGCGGCAGCACTACCGAAATAGGTAGAAACAAAAATACCCATGGTGACAGCGAAGGCCCAACATGCGGCGATTGCAAGTAATCCAGTCCCATTTCCTTTGGTTCCTTTTAAAACAACATTGGCTACGACTCCGTTTCCAAGGTAAAGAAGTGTGGCAGTTCCAGCGAGTTCGCCGATAAAAATTGATGACATAGTTTTAGGTTCTTAATTTGGTTTTTCAAAACTATGAAATCTTCGCAATAAAAAAATTATCTTTGATTTCAATTTTTAAAGATCACGCACGATATGCGAGAAGATTATTTAACCGGTGATTCGGAATCCTTAAATCCACAGGAAAAAGAGTTCGATAAGGCTTTACGGCCTTTGAGTTTTTTCGATTTTTCGGGCCAAGGAAAAATTGTGGACAATTTGAAAATTTTCGTCGGTGCAGCCAAAGCGCGCGAGGAGGCCTTGGATCACGTCCTCTTGCACGGGCCTCCGGGTTTAGGGAAAACGACTTTATCGCATATTATTGCCAATGAATTAGGGTCTACTTTGCGAATTTCCTCTGGCCCTGTACTCGATAAACCTTCAGATTTGGCGGGTTTGTTGACCAATTTGCAACCCTTTGATGTATTATTTATCGATGAAATTCATCGGTTAAACCCCATCGTAGAAGAATATTTGTATTCAGCGATGGAGGATTATAAGATTGATATTATGTTGGATTCCGGTCCAAACGCGCGGTCGATCCAAATTGGTCTCAATCCATTTACATTGATCGGCGCCACAACGCGCGCCGGATTATTGACATCTCCTTTGCGGGCTCGTTTTGGGATTAATGCACGTTTGGAATATTATGATGCGGCTTTATTGACGAAAATTGTCAAACGATCGGCGGCTATTTTGAAGATGCCGATCGATGAGAAGGGTGCCTATGAAATTGCACGTCGGAGCCGTGGTACGCCTCGAATTGCCAATAATTTATTACGTCGGACACGGGATTTTGCTCAAGTAAAAGGTTCTGGGATCATTGACATCGACATTGCGCAAATTGCCTTAAATGCCTTGGATGTGGACCAAAATGGCTTGGATGAAATGGATAATCGGATTTTGATGACGATCATCGATAAATTCAAAGGTGGCCCCGTGGGCTTGAGTACCATCGCCACGGCCTGTGGGGAAGAGGCCGAAACCATCGAGGAGGTATATGAGCCATTCTTAATCCAAGAAGGTTTTTTAAAACGTACCTCGCGAGGTCGTGAGGCGACGGAAAAGGCCTATCGGCACGTGGGCATCGAACCGAAACCACAAACAGGAAGTTTATTTTAAAATTCATCAATCATATGTTAAACAATCGTTTTTTCTGGCTCCTATTGGGGCTCAATTTCTCCGCTATGGCGCAAATTAAATATCCGCAAACGCGCGAAGTAAATCATGTAGATGTCTACCACGGCGTGACGGTGGCAGATCCCTATCGCTGGCTCGAAGATGATACGAGCGAAGAAACCAAGGACTGGGTCAAGGCTCAAAATGTGGTGACCTTTGGTCAATTGGATCAGATCAGCTCGCGCGATTGGTTCAAACAACGCATCAAAACCCTGAGTGATTATGAGAAATTAACCGCACCCTTCAAAAAAGGGGATTGGTATTACTTTTATAAAAACAGCGGTTTGCAGAATCAATCGGTCTTGTATCGCCAAAAGGGTTTAGAAGGCAAGCCAGAGGAAGTTTTAGATCCGAATAAATTATCCACGGATGCGACTACCCGACTCACTATTTTTAGCCTCAGTAAAAATGGCAAATATGCCTGTGTGGGTTTAAGTAAAGGCGGGAGCGATTGGCAAAATTTCTATGTCCGCGACATGGAAACTGGTAAAAATTTGGACGACGAATTGTTGTGGGTCAAAGTCAGTGGCGTGGCTTGGAAAGGCGACGGCTTTTATTATTCCCGCTATCCCGCACCTGAAAAAGGGAAGGAATTGAGTACCAAAAATGAGTTCCATCAAGTATGGTTTCACCGGGTCGGGACCTCCCAAAATCAGGATTTACTCGTGTATGAAGATGTTAAAAATCCTCAGCGTTTCCATACGGTATCTACCTCTGACGATGAAAAATATGCCTTTTTAACCATCAGCGACCGGGGCAAAGGATTGGATGGGAATGCACTTTGGTATTTGTCCACATCCGCACCTGGGGCCGCTTTCAAAGCCCTCATCGCTGAACCGGGGAAATACCATTATTCTGTGGTTGACAACGATGGTGATTTAATTTTAGTGGAAACCAATGAAGGTGCACCCAATCAAAAAATCATACAAATCAATCCCAATCATCCTGAAAAGGCTATGTGGAAAACGATTGTCGCGGAAAAAAAGGAGCCTTTACAAGGTGTGAGCACGGTGGGTGGCCGTTTGTATTTGAATTATTTAAAAGATGTAAGCACTCAAATCAATATATGTGATTATCAAGGGAAGGCATTAGGCATTGTTCAATTGCCAGGCCTTGGGAATGCCAGTGGATTTGGGGGTGAGAAGGAGGATAAAATGGCTTTTTTCACGTATTCGTCCTTTAATTTTCCGCCGACAATTTACCACTATGATGTGGCCAAAAATCAATATAAGCTTTTTCAACAACCGAAATTGGCCTTTAAGCCCGAGGATTATGTAGTAACCCAACAATTTTATCCTTCCAAAGATGGCACCAAAATCCCTATGTTCATTGTCAGCAAAAAAGGCTTGGTGTTGAACGGAAAAAACCCGACGATTTTATATGGCTATGGTGGATTTAATATTTCCTCCATGCCCACATTTAGTGCGAGTTTAATTCCTTGGATGGAAAAAGGCGGCGTTTATGTAGTAGCGAATTTACGTGGAGGAAGTGAATATGGCGAAAAATGGCATGAGGCCGGGATGAAATTAAAAAAGCAAAATGTGTTTGATGATTTTATCGCAGCGGCTGAGTTTTTAATCGTGAAAAAATATACTTCACCGAAATATTTAGCGGCCTCAGGTCGGTCGAATGGCGGTTTATTAGTCGGTGCGGTGATTAACCAGCGCCCCGATTTATTTGGGGTAGCCCTTCCTGGCGTAGGTGTGATGGATATGTTACGCTTTCAAAAATTCACGATTGGTTGGAACTGGATTGCCGATTATGGCAGCAGCGATCAGCCGGAGGAATTTAAAGTGCTGCGTTCTTATTCACCTTTGCATAACATCGAGGGGAAGAAATATCCGGCTACGTTAATTTATACGGCTGATCATGACGATCGTGTAGTACCAGCACATTCATTTAAATATGCGGCGACCCTTCAGAAAAAGAATACATCGGATAAGCCTATTTTAATTCGAATCGATACAAATAGTGGCCATGGATCTAGCAATACGGCGAAATTAATTGATTTGACGGCCGACATGTATGGATTCACGCTATTCCATATGGGTATCAAATAAACAAGAAAAAGGTCAGGAAGTCCTGACCTTTTCTGTTTTCAAACCTTAAGCGAATTGAATAATTAATCTATTTTAACCCGACGAACGGCTCCGTCGTTTCCTTGGCTTACGCGGATGAAATACACCCCTGCGCCTGATTTTTTTAGGTCGATTTGTCCTAAGTAAACGCCTTGAAAGTCTTTTAATTGTTCCGTTGCGATTTCTTTTCCATTCACATCACTTACGGCGATGCTCACATTCCCTTTTTCTGGGACATTGAAACGGATGTTTAATTTTCCATTGAAAGGTTTATTGGGATAAGCAAAAAGTCCTTTCACCGTTTTCGAGGCTTGTTTCATGTGCTCTTCCATCATGTCTTTTCTCTTTTTACGGAAAGCTTTCATTTGAGCGCCCATGGGGCCATTCATTCCGGCACCCATGCGCCCTTTAAATCGCATCGGACCGTCAATAAGGCCTGGACCTCCAGGTCTTTCGATTTGAATATTAAATGATTCTTCTGGACCACCTTTTCCGTCTTCTATGACGATTCCACCTTCTTTTCCGCCATCATTTTTAAATATCATGATGTCTTTCGGAGCATTTCCGTTGCGAAGAATTCTCATGCGACGCTGCACGGGATCTTTTGGACCCTCTGGGCCGGTGATTGTCGTGCCTATACTTTTGTTGACATCCACTCGGACGATTTTATTTTTTCCGCCAGAAGCAGAAATATTGATGTCTAAGGAATCAGATAGTTTTTTAATCTCTTTATCAGCCTGATTGATATCTGCAAATTTGCGTTCAATGACTTTTTCTTTGCCGTTTTCGATGATGACAATTTTAACAGTCGCCTCTTTTTTTTCCTGTTGGGCCCAGGCCTGTACCGTGCAAACGCTTAAAAGTGCGCTGATGAATAGATATTTCATATTTTTTTGATTTTGAGTGCTGCAAACTTACTAAATCCTTAAGAAATTAGATTGTTAAAGAATGTTAAGAGCTTTAAAGAAAGGAATTTGATATAAAATATCTTGTAAATTTGAACTCTTTAAAATGTTTTTCACATGTCCCAACGAAAAATCAGGTTAATCATAAGTGCCATGGCTTTTGCCTTATTGGGCCTTATTGCCTTTCAGGCCTATTGGCTTGGCTTCATGTTGGAAACTAAAAAGGAACAATTTGCGGCCGATGTGCGCTCGAGTTTGGACCAAGTGGTCCGTAAATTAGAGAAACAAGAATTATTCATTCTGGCTCAAAAACAAAAAAAATTAGAAGCCCAGCAAGAAAAATTAGCCTCCGTTACCCAAAAATTATCCACCAAACCAAAGCCGGTTAAGCCCCAACAAGAATCTATTCCTGACCAATTAGCCTTAGCTTTTGCGAATGAAAATCTAGATATCCAACGGTCCTTTCAAGAGGAAATCCCCAATGACATTGTCTATGTTCGGAAATCAATTCTATTGCCCAACGGACAAGTCGCCGAAATTACGGAACAATATGAGGTGAATAACCAGGTCGAAAATATTACTCGGAGGTTACGTGAAGAACAACAATTGAACGAGTTGTTTACCGGAAATCAACCTAAAATCTTAAAGGAGTTAAATCGCATAAAGAACCGAAGAAATAAACCTTTGGTTCGTCAGCGCCAAAAAGTCTTGAACGCGATTTCGAAAATTAAAAAAGCTGGTCAGGAGCGCATTCAGAATTTGCAGGGAAACGTGGACAAAGAGAAAGCGGAGAAACAGGAACTTCAAAAAGTCTTGAAAAAAACCGAAATGGCAAAGGAAGTCTTTGCGGATTTTTTGTTTAAAGAGCGCCCGATTGAACAGCGCGTTTCACCTAGTTACATCGACAGCCTCATCAAACGGGAACTAAAAGAAAAGCAGATCGATTTGCCCTATGTCTTTGGGATTGGATCTAATCAGAAACAAAAGCCTTGGGTCTACGCGTCCTCACCCTCGTTAAAACGTCCGGAAGTACAACAGGCGGCCTTTATTTCTCCCTTGTTTCCGAATGATTTGACGAATACGGGTCATGTGCTTGAGGTGTTTTTCCCGGCGCAAAAGGCTTATATCTGGCAAACGATGGGTCTAAGTTTAGTGGCTTCGGGTATGTTGTTACTGATTATGTTGGCCTGTTTTTATGTGGCGGTCAATACGATTTTAAAACAAAAGAAATTGGCCGAAGTAAAAAATGATTTCATCAATAACATGACGCATGAATTCAAAACGCCTATTTCGACGATTTCGTTAGCGACCCAATTGATTCAAGACGAGCCGCAGGTAGCTAAGAATGAAAATATTTTGCGCTATTTGGGCATTATTAAGGATGAAAATATTCGCTTAGGAAGGCAAGTGGAGCGTGTGCTTCAAACCGCCCAAATGGAAAAGGAAAATGTGATTTTGAAAAAAAGGACTTTGGATATGCATAATTTGATCCAACAAATTGTAGCGATTAACGATCCTTTATTACAAGCCAATCATGGAAAAGTAAACTTGTTTTTACAGGCAAATCCATCCTTGCTCCCGTTGGATGAGGTCCATATTTCAAATGTCTTAAATAACTTATTGGACAATGCGATTAAATATTCGCTGTTTATGCCCAGTATTACGATTGCAACCGAATCGCGAAAAGGCGAATTTCTTATCTCGGTGACGGATCAAGGGATAGGTATGGCAAAAGATGTTTTAGGCTCCGTTTTTGAACCATTTTACCGAGTACCCACGGGAAATGTACACAATGTCAAAGGTTTCGGTTTAGGTTTAAGTTATGTTAAAAAGATCGTGGAGGCCCATGGGGGACAGGTTTCAGTGAAAAGTAAATTAGGGGAGGGTAGTACCTTTGAAATCTCATTGCCTTATGGAAACGAATAAGCAGCCGCATATTTTATTGGCGGAAGATGATCCGAATTTAGGTTTATTGTTGGCCGAATTTTTGCGTAAAAAGGGCTTTCAAGTGACCTGGGCCCAAAACGGTGATGAGGCATTGGATTTTTTTGTGCAAGGGACTTTTGACCTTTGTGTCCTAGATGTCATGATGCCTAAAAAGGATGGTTTTACTTTGGCGAAGGATATCCGTGCGAATCATCATCAGGTTCCTATTATTTTTCTTACTGCCAAAGCGATGGAGGAAGATACCCTACAAGGCTTTAAAGTAGGAGCGGATGATTATTTGACGAAACCTTTTTCGATGGAGGTATTAGTCGCGCGGATGGAAGCTGTTTTACGTCGTTCGCATTCCGATAAGACACTGCCTGCGCTGGCGGATGAAATAAGCTTGGGTTCTTTTCGCTATTTTCCTCAGAAGATGCGTTTGATTTTGGAGGGTCAGGAACAAAAATTCACGCCCAAGGAAAACGAGTTGATGAAATTACTGTGTGAAAATTTGGGCCGACCGGTTAGCCGCAGTTATGCACTCAAATTAATTTGGGGGGATGACACCTATTTTAACGCCCGGAGCATGGATGTGTACATGACGAAATTACGCAAGATTTTAAAAGAAGACCCTCGCGTACAATTAATTAATTTGCACGGCGAGGGCTTTCGATTGAGTGTCGAGGGAATTAGCTGATATGTGTAAATCCCGTATAAGGCACTAAAACCTCTGGCATTTTAATACCATCTGGTCCTTGATTGTTTTCTAAAATAGCGGCGACGATCCTCGGCAAAGCTAAGGCTGAGCCATTCAATGTGTGACATAGGATTGATTTCCCGTCGACCTTCGTTCTTAACTTCAATCGGTTCGCTTGGAATGTCTCAAAATTAGAGACAGAACTTACCTCCAACCAGCGATTTTGTGCGCCGGACCAAACTTCCATATCGTAAGTTAAGGCCGAAGCAAAGCCCATATCTCCTCCGCATAAACGTAATACGCGATAATGTAAACCTAATTTTTGAAGGATACGCTGAACATGTTGAGACATTTCCTCTAACGCTGCATAGGAATTTTCGGGCATTTGAATTTGTACGATTTCGATTTTATCGAATTGATGCAAGCGGTTTAGTCCACGTACGTGAGCACCCCATGAGCCAGCTTCCCGACGAAAACAAGGGGTGTGACCTACGTTTTTGATGGGTAATTCTTTTTCGTTCACGATGACATCCCGGTATAAATTTGTGATGGGCACCTCGGCAGTTGGGATTAAATAAAGTCCTTCTTCTTTAGTGACGTACATTTGGCCTTCTTTATCGGGCAATTGTCCCGTACCAAAACCTGAATCCTCATTGATTAAAATGGGCGGTTGGATTTCATAATACCCCGCATGGATGGCTTCGTCTAAGAAGAAATTAATTAGGGCGCGTTGTAATCGAGCTCCTTTTCCTTTGTACACGGGAAATCCAGCACCGGTTATTTTATTACCTAAATCAAAATCGATGATATCGTATTTTTTAATTAAATCCCAGTGGGGCTGGGCGTCGGAAGCCAAGCTTGGCACGGAACCCCATGTGAAGGTAATCTCGTTATCCTCTGCGGTTTTTCCTGCTGGAACGGAGCTGTGAGGAAGATTAGGCAGTGTTACCAAAAGGTCCAGCATCGCCTTTTCAGCCACTTTCGCTGCTTCCTCGCGTTCTTTAATGGTGGATTTTAAGGCAGCCGTTTCACTGCGTTTGGCCTCGGCTAATTCTTTTTGGCCGGATTGCATGAGACCACCGATTTCCTTGGCTGCGGCATTTGATTTTTCTAACAGCGCTTCCGCTTGTTGCAACAAAGTTTTGCGCGCATCGTCCATCGAAAGCACTTGGTTCACGATTTCCGCGGCATTAGCCACGTGTTTTTTGCGTAAGCCTTGGATGGTCACCTCGGAATTGGCACGGATAAATGGAATCGTTAACATAGCCTGAATTTAAAAAAGTCCTTCATTTAATGCGTTTAATGCATCATTTTTATGTACTGCATCGACCAAAAGCGAAATATTATGTTCCGATGCGCCATAGGAAATCATGCGAATCGGAATATTTTTCATCGCGTTCAAAACCTTGATGGCGATGCCTGCTTTGTCTGCCCAGAAATTACCTACGATGCAAATAATGACTTGATCATTATCGGGATCCTCTAATTCCGCAAATTCGCGTAATTCGGTCATGATGGCATCCAAATGCGTCGTTTGATCGATGGTCACAGAAACCGAAACTTCGGAGGTCGTAATCATATCCACCGGCGTTTTGTATTTCTCAAAAATCTCAAACACACGCTTTAAAAACCCGTAAGCATTTAACATGCGGGTTGAATGAATGTAAATGGCAGTGATGTTATCCTTGGCGGCAATGGCTTTGATTTCAATGTTGGTCGTCTTTTCAGAAATCAAAGTTCCAAATGCGCTCGGTTCCATGGTATTTTTTAATCGAACCGGTACGCCTTTCATTTTAGCTGGCGTGATCGTACTTGGATGCAAGATTTTCGCACCAAAATAGGCGAGTTCGGCGGCTTCAGCAAAAGACAATTCGCGAATCGGGAATGTATTTTTGACGATACGTGGATCGTTATTATGCATGCCGTCGATGTCCGTCCATATTTGAACTTCCTCGGCTTGTATGGCTCCACCGATCAATGAGGCCGTATAATCCGAACCTCCGCGTTTTAAATTATCAATTTCCCCAGCTGGATTCCGACAAATAAATCCTTGGGTGATAAAAATCTGTTTGTTTCTCACGGGCGCGATTACCTTGGCTAGATTGACTTCGATTTGTGATAGGATCGGTTCATTATCTTCGTCGATGACCATAAAATCCAAGGCCGGCAATAAGTAGGAATCCACGCCTTCTTCTTGCAAATAAGCCTCAAAAATTTGGGTAGACAATAATTCTCCCAAGGCCACCATTTCCTTTTCCTGTTTACTCGTATAGGGTGCGGTGGCGATTAATTGCTCAATCACATTAAATTCTTTGCTTAAAATTGCTTGGCCTTTGGCTAAGCCTTCTGTGGAGCTATATAATTCCTGAATGAAGCTTTCATAATGCGCACGAAGAGCTGCTGCCTTGTCCTTGGCGTCCTGGATTTGTAAGGCGATGATGGATTCTGAAATCAAAAGCAGCGTATTGGTGCTGCCTGAGAGTGCGGATAAAACGACAATTTTAGGCTTTCCATCCTCCGTAATGAGGTGACGAATGGATTGCATTCTTTCCGGTTTCCCAACGGAGGTTCCTCCAAATTTCCAAACTTGCATACGTAATTATTTAATAGCTAACATCTTAATGGCTGTTATGGCCGCTTCATCGCCCTTATTGCCATGTTTTCCGCCCGCGCGGTCCATGGCTTGTGCCTGGTTGTTCGGAGTTAATACCCCAAATATCACCGGCTTATCATATTTCAAACTGACGTTTGTGATCCCATCCGCGACCGCTTGGCATATAAAATCAAAATGCCTCGTTTCCCCTTGAATCACACAACCCAAACAAATCACCGCATCCACATCGGCCTTTTGGGCCATTTTTTGGGCGCCTAAACTCAATTCAAAACTCCCCGGCACGGTAATCGTATGGATGTTTTCCGCGACTGCGCCATGGGCTAACAAAGTTTGTAGGGCACCCGCATAGAGGGCTCCTGTCACTTCGGTATTCCATTCGGCGACGACAATCGCAAATTGTTTATCCTGGATGTCAGGTAAATTTGCGGTTGAAAAGTCACTTAAATTTTTATGTACAGAAGACATATTCAATGGGGTTAAATGAATAAGGGATAAAAGCGTTTGCCCTTATCCCTTACACATATAATGCTTGTATGTTTATTCAGAGATAGAGCTTTCTAATTGCGCTTTATACTTTTTCGCTGGTGTGGCTTCTGCTGACTCAGCAAATTTCTCCGTGATTTGCGTATAGATATCCAATGCTTCCTTTGGCTGTTTATTCGCTTCGTAAGCAATGGCTAATTTCAAAAGATAGCTTGGCGAGAAAAATTTGTTCGCTTTATAATCCGAAGCCTTTTGGTAATATTCAATCGCCTCCGAAAATGATTTTTTCTCCGAATAAGCATCGCCGATTAATGAATAAGCCCGCGCCTGAACTAGTAAATCCGAACTGCTGAAATTCTTTAATTTTTCAATCGCTTGGTCAAATTTCCCTTGCTTTAACAAGGTAGAACCTAAATACAAATCAGCTAAATTTTGCGTATTTCCACCAAAATCATCGGAAACCTTTCCTAATTCTTTTGCTGCCGCGGACAAAGAATCCGCCTCAAAAGCATACACCGCTTTATATAATTTCTTTTCGCCTTCTGCATCTTGCGTAGCAGTGTACCAATTGTACCCGAAATAGCCTGCAATCACCACGACCAATACGCCAACAAGCGTTAATACACTCGATTTATTTTGTTCAAAATATCCAGTTACTTTGGAAACTTCTTGTTGAAGAGCCTCTGGACTTTCAATCATTGCGATGCTTTCTTTATTTTCTTTCTTTGCCATAATAATCCTTTTTCAGGAATCTAATTTAAATGCTTTTAATCCTTACCTTCACCTAGGGAAGCCAAAGGACTGCAAAATTATAAAATCTCTTTCATTTATATCAATATTAATGGAATCTTTTGCGTTTTATTTTATAGTTATCAGTAATTTAGACCTTTCTGAAGTTTATTAGGTAATTAAATTTAGATGTCCTTTCGCCGAGTTGATCAATTTGCCAAACTAAAAGATTCCTATGATCTCTGTATCATCGGAGGTGGGGCTACGGGGGCGGGAGTAGCCTTGGATGCGACTTTACGCGGGTATTCTGTTTTACTCATCGAAAAAGGAGATTTTGCCTGTCAAACCTCTTCCAAATCCACCAAATTAGTTCATGGCGGCGTTCGTTATTTAGAACAGGCCGTACGAAATGTGGATTGGCAGCAGTTTAAAATGGTGTACAAAGCCCTACATGAACGGAAAATCATCCTTCAAAATGCGCCTCATTTAGCACATCCCTTAGCCTTATTAACCCCTTGTTATTCGTGGTGGGATCGCATGTATTACCGAATCGGAATGTGGTTATATGATAAAATTGCAGGCTCGACGAATATAAAAGATTCCCGAGGCTTGGGTTTGAACCAAATCAAAAGAGAGGTGCCTGGTTTAGAAACGAATCGAATAAAAGGCGGGATTTTGTATTATGACGGCCAATTAAACGATGCCCGCTATGCCCTCAGTATTCTTCAAGAAGCGGAACGCCTGGGTGCTACGATCATCAATTATTGTGAATTAACTTCCTTTTTTTGTAGCCCGAAATCCCTAAAAATCAAGCATGTACATTTTAAGGATTTAGTAGGCGACATCGAACATTCTGCTTCTGTTCGCGCAGTGGTGAATGCCACGGGTCCATATACGGATGCGATTCGCAAAATGGCGAATCCGAAATTAGCTTCGCGGATGAAGGTGAGTCGGGGTGCGCATATCGTCCTACCTCATTCGTTTTGGCCAAGTGAAACGGCTTTATTGATTCCCAAAACGGATGACGGTCGTGTGGTCTTTTTGATTCCCTGGCGGGGCTATGTTTTGGTTGGCACCACGGATGACCCAGATGAGATTTCGGATCAGCCTGAAATTTTGGACGAGGAAAAGGTCTATTTATTGGAATATTTTAATCGTTTCGCGAAACAAAAAGCGAATTTAGCGGACATATCATCTCATTTTGTGGGTCAGCGGCCACTGCTTCAGGTCCAATTAAACGACGCCATGCAAAGTGATACGAAATCATTGGTGCGGGATCATGAGGTCGAGGTGGACCAGCGAAGTAAATTAGTTAGTATTATGGGTGGGAAATGGACGACTTATCGCATCATGGCCTTAGATACCATGGATTTAGTGGAAACGGAGGTTTTTCATGTGAATAAGTCGGTCTGCAAAACGAAACATCATGCCTTAGGCATTTCAGTTCCGGTCAATTTTTCAAAGGAAATAAGTCAGAGAGATGTGTCATTAGAAACGGCGAAGCATTTGGAAGAGACCTATGGCGGACATGCACGAAATGTGTGGGAATTTTGCCAAAAAGAACCCGCAGGAACACAGGTAATTGATCGCGGATTACCTTATTTAGAAGGGGAAATAGAATATCTAAAGCAATTTGAAATGGCGACGAGTTGGGATGATGTCCTCAAACGCCGTTGGGGGATAGCCTTGCGGGATGAGGCTTTGGCAAGCCGACTGGTGGCCATAAAAAAAGAGGCTTTCGCCTCTTTGGATTAATATTCGTCTTCGTTGAAGAAAAAATCGTCTTTGGTTGGATAATCTGGCCAAATTTCTTCGATGCTTTCGAAAGGTTGACCGTCGTCTTCCAATTCTTGTAAGTTTTCTACGACTTCCAAAGGAGATCCGGTACGAATGGCAAAGTCGATTAATTCGTCTTTAGAAGCAGGCCAAGGGGCATCTTCTAAGTAGGAGGCAAGTTCTAGTGTCCAGTACATGTGTTATTATGATTAATGCTGTAAATGATTGTTCGGTCTGCAAAAGTAAAATAAAAAAATATTTATAAAAGATTTATTTTTTAAATTTTCATTATAAATCAAAAAAGCCCTTTTTATGAGAATTAAACAAGATATTTCAGTCGAGGTTTGTGCCTATTCCCTTTTTTCTTGTCTTGCGGCTGAGCAGGCAGGGGCAAATCGGGTCGAATTATGTGCTTCGCCTTGGGAAGGGGGGACGACTCCGTCTCAAGGGCTTCTTCAAGTGGTTTTGGCAAAAACGAATATCGAGGTTCATGCCATGTTGCGTCCTCGTGGAGGAGATTTTTGTTATGATAGCTATGAAAAGGCGACGATGCTGGCAGAGGTGGAGGCTTTTGTCGATGCGGGCGTTCATGGAATTGTGGTCGGCGCTTTATTGCCTGATGGAAGTTTAGATGTTCCTTTTTTAACTGAAATTAAGGCCTTGGTGGGCAATTTGCCTTTGACTTGCCATCGAGCGATTGATGTCAGTCGGGATCCAATTCAGGTGATGGAGGACTTAATTTCTTTGGGTTTTCAGCGGATTTTAACTTCGGGTCAAAAGGATCGTGCCTTGGATGGCTTGGAGCAAATTGCGGATATGGTTCAGGCCGCTGATGGCCGGATAGAAATTATGGCGGGCAGTGGGGTTAATCCACAAAACTGTGTTCAATTTTTGCAGGTCGGCGTAAACGCTGTGCATTTGAGCGCACGAACAACCCGTGAGTCGGACATGGATTATCGCCGACCTGGTATTTCCATGGGAGGGGTTACTGCGATTTCGGAATTTGAAATTGCGTATGCGAGTGAAGCCTTAATTCGGGAAACCGTGGAGAAAGTTTCTTCGGTTTAATCTTCGTATAGTGCGGTTTCTACCCATTTGGTTTGCGGCACTGTTCTTAAATCGTAGAGAGGCACATGATTGCGTTGGTAGGTTGGTATCGCAAAATCGCTTTCAGATGGGCCACCTACTTTGTATTGGTCTACTAATTTGGCAAATCGAATCACTTCATTTTCTGGTTCCCCTTGAAGTACGCCATCTTGTTCATCGAAACTAATCGTTTCACCGGGACGCAGGGTGGTAGCGCCTTGTTGGTAGCCTAAGGTACTTCCTCGGTGGAATTTATCTAGGTCGTCATTTTCATGTTCAAATCCAGCAGCAATGACGGTCAGGTATAAATCGTCGCCTAATTCATCGTCGGTTGAAATACCAAATTTGATCATGTCCGCTTGTTCACTAATACGGGATTGCAGATAATCAATGATCACATCTTGTTCACTCATGACCAAATCACGTTGGCTACTCGTCGAAACGGTTACAAGCACACGCTTGGCGCCTTTGATTTCCTGAGAGTTTAAAAGTGGAGATTCCAATGCCTCGGTAATGGCATTGATTGCTCGATCTTCTCCTCGACCTAATGCAGAGCTCATCATGGCTTGGCCTGCGTTTTTCAAAACTTTTTTGACATCCATGAAGTCAGTGTTGACATCCCCAGGCTTCGCAATCACATCCACGACGCTTTTTACGGCCTTGGCTAAAACATCATCCGCTTTCGAAAAAGCATCCCGCAAGGGTAGGTCTCGGTGAATTTCAGCTAATTTATCATTCATCACGACCAATACGGTATCGCAATAGGTTTTTAATTCTTCAATGCCATGTAAGGCATAGGTGATTTTTTCTTTACCTTCCCATCTGTATGGGGCTGTTACGACCCCAACGGTCAATAAGCCTTTTTCACGGGCTAATTCGGCTACCACGGGCGCGGCTCCCGTTCCAGTTCCTCCACCCATTCCCGCTGTGATGAAAACCATTTCAGTCTCATCTGTTAAGATTTTCCGAAGTTCATCTTGACTTTCAATGGCCGCCTGACGACCCACCTCTGGATCCGTACCGGCCCCTAATCCGTGTATGCCTAATTTAATTTTTGTTTTAACAGAATTTGAGGCAAGGGCCTGCGAATCCGTATTGCAAATGATTAGATCCGCCCCCTTAATTTTCAATTTGTCCATATGGCGGACGGCATTTGAGCCACCTCCCCCGATGCCGATTACCTTAATAATGGATTTAAAAGAAGACTCCGGGACAATGTCCATAGAATGATCAAAAAAAGAGGGGTTGTTGGTTGTCATGCTTGATAGAACTTATGTAAAAGTTAGAAAAGTAAATTTAATAAATTGGATTCAAATTTAATCATTTCCCCACCGCCATTCATTGCCTAATTCTAATTCCCGACGTAAATTTTGCTTAATGAAAAAATCTCTCGTGGAATAAAAATCTAATTTTTGCGCAGGGATCTTGGGTGCATTCGCTAACCCATATAATAACATCGAAGTATATTTGACGGTATTTTCCATTTCTTTTTTGTTGACCAAATTAAATCCATCACAATTAGCATGGTAACAATCCAATACCTCTTTTTTAAGTCCTCCCATCGGGCTGCTGGCCGGAATGCCCTCCAACAAAAACGATTGATGATCAGAATGCAAACCGGCCGAATTAGCTAATTGATTCTTGAAATCACCATCAATCGATTTGATTTTATCCCCAATTTCTTTCAATAAGCCCATCATCTCTTGGCGGCCTCCCCCGTTAAACCCGCTGACATTATTGGTCATGTCGAGGTTAACCATATAGACAATTTTGTCCAATTCCCCCATCCGTTTTGCCCGTTCGATATAGGCTTTAGATCCCAAAAGACCTTCTTCTTCACCCATAAAGGCAACAAATTCAATGGTCCTTTTGCTAGTCAGGCCCAAGGCTTTAAATGTTCTGGCAATGTCAATGATTGAAAAAGAACCGATACCATTATCAATCGCCCCCGTGGCCAAATCCCATGAATCGAGGTGCCCACCGATGATGATTTTTTCTTGTCTATATTTCCGATTATCGCCCTTGAGTGTTGCGACTACATTCCGCGCCTTAATCGGTTGACTTACATTGTGCATTTCGATCATCCCCAATAAACCAGGTTGATCACCTAACCATTTTCTGATTTCAGTGCCACTTTCCAAGGAAATACAAACTGCAGGAATCGAAATCAAATTGCCTGTAACCGAAGCTGTTCCAGTAAGTAAAACCTGCCCTTTTACGGTATTGACAAAAATAACGCCAATGGCTCCATATTGAATGGCTAGGGCTGTTTTTTCTGAACGATGTAAATTTCGAGTGCCTTCCTTTGCATCCAATAAGCCTATATTTGCCAAAACCACTTTGCCTTTCACCAAGTCTTTTTTTTCTTCAAAATTAGCATCAAGGCCATTTCCTACATCCACAATGGTTCCTTGGATATTCGCCTCCACCGGAGTTAATGCCAGAGAAACCACGGGAATTTCTCTAAAGTCATCTGATTTGGGAGGTGCCACGGAAAGAGTTACCGTATCGCGGGCCCATGCCTCTACTTGAAACCCTTGGTATTTAACATCCCGAAATCCATATTCTTTGAATAATTTGAAAGCAAACTCTTCTGCTTTTTTGCCATGTGCACTCCCCGTAAGTCGGTGACCGATCGAAGCACATGCTTTTTCTAAACTAGTGTAGGCTTTCGAATTCGCGTCGACCTCCTCTTTTATACGTTTAAAAACGCTTTCCAAGCTTTCTTCCCCTAAAATGGGTTTCGAACTGCTGGTGCCAAATAGAACTAGAACAAAGATTAATAACGAAATTGAACGTTTCATACGACATTGGATAACTCAAATAAAAAACATAAGAAAATTACTTTTTTTTTAGCAAAAAGACAAGAAATAGTGGCCTCTGCTAGTAATTTAAGGTAAGGGACAGGCTGAATCTTTCGGTTGGACTCGGGTCAATTGCTTACACCAAAATTCTTTTTCTCGTTCTGGAATCGCTTTTCCCGCATAAAAACGTAGAATTTTGGCTTTGGCTTTTTCTACATCTTGATGATCTAAATCGATTAACACCTCTAAAACAATGGTGCGCATCGTAATTTGAGAATCCGGCAGACCTAATTTTCGAAGCCCTTGTTTGATGCTATGAATGCGGTCTGGACTGTAAGCCCTAGCCCGACTGCAATATAAACTCGACATCAAAACATTCTCAGCCGATTGCAAGACATTCAAGGAATCAAATTTATTTTTATAGGTTGCTAAATTGGAAATAAAATGTTGGAATAATGGGTTATCATCATCCAGCATCATTTTTTGGATGATTAAAAAGGAACGCTCGTCCTGATATTGTTCCTTCGGTAATTGCCGGACGATCTCATTCACGATGTCTAGTGTGTGGGTGGTATCCATACTCAACCGGCTAAAATATCCTGCAGATAGCATCAAATCCATCGATTTCTCTCCTTGTATATATTTTTGTAAGAGGCTTGCTGAATTTGCTTGTGGATTTTTCGCTCGATTTAAAATTTGTTGGATTCCCACAACGGAATTCGTTTCATCGCCCAATGGGTCAATATCCATAATTTTTCCATCCGATGAAAATACGATAAATGAAGGTGTTGAGGGGACGAAAATATGGTATTTACGTAAAAAAAGATTGTTTTCTTTTTTGCTCAGATCCAATTGATAAGCTAAAAAATTCGCCTGCAAATAGGCCTTTAATGTTGGATCTCGTAATGTTTTATCATAGGCTATGCAATGGGAGCATGTCGGCAAATAGGCTTCAAACAAAATGGGCTTTTTCTCCTTGGCCGCGAGTTTAAAGAGCTCTTCAAAGGGGATCAAAGCTCGAAAGGACGGATTGCTGGCTTTTTCTTGTGCTTGTACTTGACTCATGACAAGCATCCACAAGCACATGATCTGCGCTATTTTTTTTATCATTTCCTAGATTATTTTTTCAAAAATACATCATCCCGCCCAATTTTCCCTATCTAAACTTCGATAGGTAATCGCTTCTGCTACATGTTGGCTCGCAATTTCCATTGCCCCGTCTAAATCGGCAATCGTTCGGGCCACTTTCACGATCCGGTCATAAGCCCGAGCAGACAATTTCAAATGGTCCATCGCTTTTTTTAATAAGAATTGTGAGGGGATATCTAGCGGACAACAGGTTTTTACCATCGGCGAGGACATGCTGGCATTTGAATGAATTTGAGGAAATTTTTCAAATCGCTTTTCCTGCATTTTGCGGGCCTGAATGACGCGTTCGCGGATGGCCCAACTTCCTTCTTGGCTTTGATTCGATGTCATTTGTTCAAAACGCACCGGACTCACTTCTACATGCAAATCCATCCGATCCAAAAGTGGCCCTGAGACTTTATTCAAGTATTTTTCAACCACCTCCGTTCCACAGGTGCAGTCTTTTTCTGGATGCGTATAATACCCGCAAGGGCAGGGATTCATGCTGGCGACCAACATGAAATTGGCCGGAAATTCAACCGAAAATCGGGCCCTTGCTATATGAATATGCCGATCTTCCAATGGCTGCCGCATCGCCTCCAAGGTATTTCGAGGAAATTCCGGTAATTCATCCAAAAATAAAACCCCATTATGCGCCAAACTGATTTCACCCGGCTGGGGTACCGCCCCACCGCCAAGTAAAGCCGCCGCAGAAACCGAATGATGAGGCGCGCGAAAGGGCCTTTGCGATATCAGCGCTATTTTTCCTACCAGTTTCCCGGCCACGGAATGGATTTTCGTTGTTTCCAAAGCCTCTTTCAAACTCATGGGTGGTAGGATGCTAGAAAGGCGTTTGGCCAGCATCGTTTTACCTGCGCCTGGCGGTCCGATCATCATCATATTATGCCCCCCAGAAGCCGCAATTTCCAAGGCCCTTTTAACGGTTTCCTGTCCCTGAACTTCCGCAAAATCGATATCTGCTTCGATCGCTGGGCGTTTAAAAAAACCATGGTTTGGAATAGGATGCCGCATGTGAAACGTTTTTCCACGAAGAAATTGGACTGTTTCTTGTAATGTTTTCATGCCAAAAACCTCCACTTGACGTACAATCGCCGCCTCTTCCGCGTTTTCTTGGGGTAGGATGATTTTGGAGATCCCTTGTTTCTTCGCCTCCATCACCATCGGAAGGGCCCCTTTGATCGGCCGTAAGGCTCCATCCAAGCCGAGTTCGCCCATAATGACGAAGGAGGCTAAGTCAGCAAAGCTCACTTGTTCTGAGGCATGTAAAATGGATAATGCAATAGGAAGGTCATAGGCGCTACCTTCTTTACGAATGTCAGCCGGCGCTAAATTAATCACCACTTTCCTCCGCGGGAATAAAAAGCCGATTTGTTTTAAAGCAGACTCTACGCGTAAAATGGATTCCTTAATGGTAGAATCTGGCAGGCCAACCAAAAAACAATTGGTTCCTTGTCCCACATGGGTTTCGATGGTTATCAGGGATGCGGAAACTCCAAAAACAGAACTTCCAAAGGTTTTTGCTAACATATTTTTGATCATTCGTGGTGCCCAAAACTACCAGGAATGAAGGAAAAATAAGCCTAGATTTGACCAGTTACTTGGACTTTTTCGGAATTGATCAATAAGTTGATTTTTGTACCAAATGGCAAGGCAAAATTTCCAGGGATATGCCCCAAAGGTACATCAAAGGCGATCGGGTAGGAGGTGCCTTCTGTATGTTCAAGAATGATTTCTTGGTAGCTTTTGCCTATCGTCAGGCTCGCCTCATCGCAATCCGTAAAACCTCCCACCAGCAAACCAGCGAGATTCTTTAGATAGCCCGACCGTTTTAATTGGACCATCATCCGATCGACATGATATAGGCGTTCGCCCACTTCCTCCAGACAAAGGATTTTACCCGCCGGATTTTCAAAACTGGAACTACCTACTAAATGGGTAAGCAAGGAGAGATTTCCCCCGAGGATATTTCCGGAACTTTCACCCTGTCGGTTGTAAGGAGAGCCAGGGGCTTCAAGCCTCGTTTCTCCCTGAAATAAAAGCCGATGTAGGGATTCCAGAGCTAATTCGCCTCCATTTTGGCAAAAATTATGGGGCATAGGTCCATGAATGCTAGCTATTCCAAGTGAATCCAAATGGACCAAAAGAGCGGTAATATCGGAAAAACCAACCATCCATTTGGACGACCGCTTCATTTCCGAAAAATCCAATGAATCCAATAATCGGCTCGCGCCATATCCACCGCGGATCGGAAAAATAGCCTTGATGTTTGGGTCGTTTAATCCAACTTGTAAATCTTCCAAACGCGCTTCATCCGTCCCTCCAAAACCTTCATATGCCGATAAATAATGTTTTCCACGATGCACTTTTAGGCCCCAAGCTTCCAAAACCTCGATGCCTTGGATCCACCGATCGGTCGTCGGGTGGGATGATGGTGAAATCACGAGGACCTCATCGCCAGGAACTAATAAGGGTGGAATGGTCATGCTTGGAATTTATTTTATCAAATATCTGCGTTTTTTTATTCAAACCCAACCTTGAATTTTCGTAATATTGCAAAAAAATATTGGCTTTGCATCCTCAAAAAACGCTTGATATCGTACACCCCTTATACAATCCGCCCATGGCTTGGGAAGAGGATTTGCTACGCTATTATCGGGAATTTGTGGGTCAATTACCCAAGGAAACCCTTGTTTCTGTGTATGTGGTGAATGATGGAAGTAGTCGGGGTATTTTAGCTGAACATTTGGCCTTATTGCAAAAAGAAATTCCCAGGTTTACTTACTTAGATTTACCAAAAAATCTAGGTAAGGGAGGCGCATTGCGCGAAGCGGTGGGTAAAACCGAAGGAGATTTGGTGATTTACACGGATGCCGATTATCCCTATTTGATCCAAAATGCCCTTGACATGTTTGATCGATTGAATCGGGAAGAGGCTGATCTGGTCGTTGGGGTTCGGGATGAACAATATTATGATCAATTGCCGCTGCCGCGCAAGATTTTTTCCTTGAGCCTAAAGGTGATGAATTATTTATTTTTTCCTCGCTTGAAGGTCAAAGACACGCAATCGGGTTTGAAGGGATTTAACCGAAAAGGGAAAGAAATCTTCTTAAAAACGAAGATTCCAGCCTTTTTATTTGATATGGAATTTTTGGTTTTGGCCTCATATGCCAAGGACATCAAAACAGCATGGATTTATGTGCAGGCGCGGGAAGGTGTGCAGTTCTCAAGCATGCGTTTCAAAACGATTTTGACGGAATTAGTAAATTTTGGACTTATTCTGTGGCGAAAAGGGAATTAAACATGCAGGCAAAAAGTCCTATTTTACTAACGATAGACGTGGAGGAATGCGACATTCCTTTGGAGTATGGCATTTCCATCGAATTAGATGAGCAATTACGTATTTCCAAGGAGGGCTTGGATCGATTTATGGCTTTGGTTGATGCTTTGGAAATTCCGGTGACCATTTTTTGTACCGCCGTGTTTGCGCAAAACCATCCGGAATGGATTAAAAATATTCATCCTCGCCATGAATTGGCATCCCATGGGTTTTACCATGGAAAATTCGATGCTACAACGGATTTAATGGCCTCCAAAAATCTCTTAGAGGAGCTTTCAGGCAGGGAAATTCAGGGTTTTCGGATGGCAAGGATGCAGCAGGTGGATGAGTCAGAGATTTTAAAAGCAGGGTATCGCTATCATTCTTCATTAAATCCGACCTGGATTCCGGGGCGTTATAACCATCTCGATAAGCCCAAACATCCCTTTTTCGAACAGGGTTTATGGAACGTGCCTGCTTCGGTGAGTCCGGATTTTCGGATTCCTTTGTTTTGGTTGGCCTTTAAAAACTTCCCTTTGTTTTTATACCGTTATTTGGCTGCGCGCGCTTTGAGGGGAAACGGCTATTTAAATATTTATTTTCATCCTTGGGAATTTTCAGATTTGGGACGCTACGCATTGCCGGCACATGTGAAGCGTGGGCATGGCGAGCCCTTATTGGCGAAATTGGAATCCTTATTAAAAGGATGGAAGCGGGATGCAAGCGGGGAATTTGTGACGATGCAAAGTTATGTAAACAATTTATCAGATGGAATCAAGTAAATGGTATATGAAGGCTTGGGTGTTGGGGCCAATCTGGGTTTTAGCGGGGATTGTGACGGGATGGAAGCAATATAATTTATCGGGCTTACATTCGTTTGTCAATAATTTCGTGATTTTCAAATCGAGTTTTGGCCATTTTATCCATCATCTTCCGCTGTATTTGGAATACCCTAAGGAGTATTTTGACCTCTATTTATATGGGCCAGTCTTTGCGTTGTTGATGGCTCCTTTTGCGATCTTGCCTTTGGGGATATCGGTGGTTTTATGGAATGTATTGAATGCGATGCTTTTGTTTTGGGCATTGATGGAATTGCCTTTGGGTATGCCTAAGAAATCGGCAATTCTTTGGATCGCATTGAATTCTTTGCTGACGGCTTTATTGAATACGCAGTTTCATGCGATTTGCATTTCGATGATTATATGGAGTTATATTTTTGTACAAAGGGGCCGTGATTTTTGGTCGGCTGCGCTGATTGTGTTGGGGGTATTGATCAAATTTTATGGCATTGTGGGTTTGGCATTTTTCTTTTTTTCCAAAGAACGTTTGCGTTTCGCGGGCTATTTGGTTTTTTGGTTAGTTGCTTGGGGCATTCTGCCGGTGCTTTTGGGTGGGATGGACTACGGCTTAGGTACGTATGCGGAGTGGTGGGGAATTATACAACATAAAAATGAGTTAAATGTAGACGTGACGAATTTGCGGACGGATGTATGTGTAATGGGGATGGTTCGGCGTTTGATGGGAGATGGGACGATATCGAACGCTTGGTTTTTGTTGCCCTCGATGCTATTGAATATAGTCGTCTATTTTCAACCAAAGAAATGGCCGGATTTGACATTTCAATTACGGATTTTGGCATTTGTGAGTATTTATTTGATGTTGGCCAGCACGGGGACGGAGTCGCCTACCTTATTAATGGCGATGCCAGGACTGGGAATTTGGTTTGTATTGAGTGATCAAAAGAAATGGCAATGGGGCTTATTGATGATGACCTTGTTGATTTCCAGTTTTTCGCCCACGGATGTATTTCCAAAATTTCTTCGGGAGGCTTATATTAATCGCTATGGTTTGATGATTTTGCCCTTGCTAGGTGTTTGGTTGGCCTTGGCGTATGATTTACTTAGAGGAAAACAACCTCTTTGATGAGTTCTTGTTGGGAGGATTTGTTGATGAGCTCGATTAATTGTTGTTTCGCCATCATGAGTTCCTTCTTCAAAGGGGCTGAATCGAGTTGCAAAAATAGTTTTTGATTGCTTACGTATACTTGCTGCGTTCTTGCGGCGATGGGTTTGCCCATAATCTCTTCCCAATGCGCTGTGAGGTATGTTTCGTCGTATTTTGCTTGTAATTTATAGATTCTAAGGAGCGATTCGATGGCCTCTTTGAGGCTTGAGCTGTCGCTTTTTCGAGAAGAGGCTCTTGGACCTTTGGGGCTGAAGGGGGAGTCCATGACGGGCTAAATTAGTATTTGAAATTACGCTAAATTCTTGGGTTTTGTCGATTTATTAATTTTTTTTTAATTTTTTTTAATTTTTCGATTCCCGAAAAAGTACCCTATATATGGTGGTATTTTGGATAAAATATTAAGATAGTACAATAGTCCCTTCGTTGTGTAGAGAAATTTCATCAGGATATAATTTGAAGCATGTAAAAATTAAATTAGAATTGCATTACTTTTGCTTTTACTGAAAATGTCGATGAAGCGATAAATTATGAAAACTACGCGTCAGGTATTTTTAAAAAGTGTTACGTAAACAATTAATTTTTTAACCCCAAATTTACCAAACTAATGAGTACACAACAACCAAAGCCAGCTGCTAAGCCAGCTGCAACTGACAAAAAATCTGGCGGTATTTCTGCAGGTTTAATTTTAATTATTTTATTTGTTATTGCCATTGCTATTTACACATTTGTGATGGGAGATGGTTCACACTTTGAGGGTGGAACAAATGAAGGTCATCCACTTCCAGGCGATTACTTTGGTATCGTTTATAAGGGGGGTGTGATTGTACCGGTTTTGATGACGTGTTTCTTAACGGCATTAACGTTTTCAATTGAGCGTTTATTGACTATTGGAAAAGCGAAAGGAACTGGCGATGTAAATGCATTCGTACGTTCGATTCAAGCATCTTTGGATAAGGATGATTCTGATGCAGCGATCGCAGCATGTAACAAGCAAAAAGGATCTGTTGGAAACGTAACACTTTCTGCAGTAAAAAAATACAAGCAATTAACTGGTGACAAGTCATTAGATAAGGAGCAAAAATTAGCTGCTTTAAGCAAAGAAGTTGAGGAAGCTACTTCATTAGAATTACCTATGTTAGAGAAAAACTTAACGATCATTGCTACATTAGCTTCGGTATCTACGTTAATTGGTCTTTTAGGAACGGTAATCGGTATGATTAAGGCGTTCTCTGCCTTAGGAAATTCAGGTGGATCTACGGATTCAACAGCATTAGCGAATGGTATCTCTGAGGCGCTTGTAAATACAGCCTTAGGAATTGGTACTTCAGCGATCTGTATCATTGCGTATAACTTATTTACATCTAAAATTGATGAATTAACTTATAGCATTGATGAGATTGGTTTGAGCGTTAACCAAAATTATGCTACGCATCATAATTAATATTTGAACCTTTTGGGCGAGAGCCTATTTTAAATTATTTTTCACAGTTCAAATTATTAATTGTTATGCCAAAAGTTAAAGCCAAACGACAAAGTGTATCACTCGATATGACAGCGATGTGTGACGTGGCTTTCCTTTTGTTGACGTTCTTCATGTTAACCGCGAAGTTCCGTCCAGAGGAGGCAGTTACGATTACACCCCCATCATCTATTTCAGAGAAGCCTTTGAATGCGAAAGATGGAATGTTAACGATCAGTGTTTCGCCAGAAGGCGGGGTATATTTGGCAACTGATGATCAATTAGCAAGAGAATTTATGTTAGAGCGCATGGCAAGTCGCTATGGAGTAGCTTTAACTGCTGCGATGAAGAAGAACTATATGAGTTCAGAAATCGTAGGATATCCTGCTGGTGCGATGCGTCAGGTGTTGAGTATCAAACCGTCTGAAGCTAAGGATAAGGGTTTTATTAAGGGTATCCCTGTCGATTCAGCTAATAACGAGCTGTCGTATTGGGTAGGATACGCTAAATTGTCCAATCCAAATTTGAAGATTGCAATCAAAGGAGATCAGAATTCAGGTTATGATACCTTTTCTGACATTATCGGTACTTTGCAAGCGCAAAATATCAATATATTCCAGTTGATTACGTCTCCAGAGAACAAACCCAAATAAGTATTCATTTTAATTCGAATAAGAAATGGCAGAAATAGATAGCTCCGGTGGGGGTAAGAAAGGCGGAGGGAAGAAGCGAAGTAAAAAAATGTCAACCAAAATTGACATGACACCGATGGTGGACTTAGGCTTCTTGCTAATCACTTTCTTTATGTTAACGACTACGTTAGCAAAGCCCGTGACCATGCAATTAAACATGCCTGATAAGACGGATACGAAGGAAACATCGCCTGTAAAATTATCGGAAACCCTTACGGTGATTCCAGATGAATTTAAGGTGTATTATTACCAAGGTATCCCGACAGAAGCAGGTACAAAATTAGAGGTTACTGATTATTCAGATACAGGCATTCGTAAGGTAATTGCGGATTTGAAGAAGAAAATCGGGAACAATTTTACGCTCGTTATTAAGCCAACAAAAAAAGCAAAATACCGTAATATGGTGGATATGCTTGATGAATGTGCGATCACCAACAATAAGCGTTATGCTTTGTTAGCGATCGATCCAGCATCTGAGGATTTAATTAAACGCTCGGGTAAATAAAAAGGCATAAGCCTATTTAATAAAATTTTAAATTAAGAAATACTATGTCACAAGTAATAAGCCAAGATGCTACATTGGATGACATTATCTTTAGAGAAAAGAACCGTGAGTTTGGTGCTTTTGTTTTAAGGACAACGTATCCAAAGGTTATCAAACGGTCGGTATTACTAGGCTCTGCTCTTTTCGTAGGTGCATTGTTGATTGCAGCATTCTGGAAACAGTTGACAGCAAACCTCACTACCAAGGAAGAAATCACGGCTGAAGTAATGAAATTAGACGCGCCACCTCCTTCCAAAAAGGTTGAGTTGCCGCCACCGCCACCACCCCCACCACCCAAGGAAATCCCTAAGGTAACGACTACGAAGTTCTTACCTCCGGAGATTAAGCATGATGAAGAGGTGACCAAACCAGAACCTCCACCAGAAGAGGTAAAAGGAAATACAGCTTCGGAAACAGTGAAAGGGGAATCAGAGACTTACGAGCCTCCTGTGGATCCGGATGCGAAAGGACCTGAGCCGGTTGAACCTCCTAAACCTGCTGAAGATGAAATCTTTACAGCGGTGGAGCAACAAGCAGAATTCCCTGGTGGACCACGTGCCTTTGGTGCGTTCCTTCAGCGTAACTTGAAATACCCTTCTGCAGCACAGCGTGCTAACGTAGGTGGTAAGGTATATGTTCAATTCGTTGTTAATACGGATGGAACAATCCAAGACGTTCAAGTTTTGAAATCTGTAGGTTTTGGTTGCGACGAAGAAGCGATTCGTGTAATTAAATCGGTACCAAAATGGAATCCAGGCAAGCAGTCTGGCCGTGCGGTTCGTTCACGATTTACACAACCGATTACATTCGTACTTTCAGAATAAGCTCGAATTCAATAAATTTCAGACCTGCTAAATGTATTTTTGGCAGGTCTGATTGTTTTAAACCCTGCTCATATGAAATTACCACTGGCAATGATTATTAATTTGGCTTTTCGAATCATCGCTGCTTTCGCCTATATTACCCTTGGGGTTTATGTAGGTTTTATGGCTGATTATTCCTTAGGCTCGTGGTTCGGTGTTCCGATCACCCTATTTCTAGGAATTTTATTTATCTTGTATGGGCTTTTTAGATGCTGGCGAGCCAATGCCTATTATCAAGAATTAAGAGAGGATGAATATGGAAAATACGATGCGTAATTATTTTGTTTTGGCTATGCTAGCTTGCGGCCTATCTTCTTGCTTTTTATTTAGCTCTAAGGAAGCGCCCAAGGATGGGCCTGCGCAAGGGGAAATTGTCATCGCGGCGGATGAATCATTTCAGCCCTTGGTCCAAGCCGAAGAAACCGCATTTGAAAATAATTATCATTTTGCCAAATTAACCATTCGCTATACGCCTGAAAATGAGGCAGTAGCGGATTTATTGAACGAAAAAGTGCGCTCGATCGTCGTATCCCGTGAATTAACCACTAAAGAAAAAGAGATTTTCACGCGGGAAAAAGTTAGTTATCGCAGTTTTCGATTTGCGGCTGATGGAGTGGCCTTATTAACGAACATCGCGAATCAAGATACACTGATTACATTGCCGGTATTGAAAGGCTTGTTGGACGGCAGCTTGACAAATTGGTCTTCCTTAGGTGCTAAAAATAAAAAAGGGGAGGTGGTTCTTGTGGTGGATAAGGCGAATTCGAGTAATATTAAATTTTTAATTGACCGTTTAGGAATTCCGTCTACTCAGTCTTTACGTGTTTTTGCTGCGGGCTCCAATCCCAAGGTGATTGCTTATGTCAAGGAGCATCCCAATGCGATTGGGATCATTGGGTCTAATTGGATTAGTGATGGGGACAATCCGACCTCGCTTGGATTTATTCGTTCCGTGCATGTGATGTCTGTGGCTGAAAAGGAGGGATTAGATAAAACTAAATATACCCAACCATTTGGCTATAATTTGGCTTTAAAAACCTATCCTTTACGCCGTGAAATTAAAATGATTTTAAAAGAATCACATTTGGGATTAGGAACGGGATTTGTGAATTATGTGTGTGGAGAAATGGGTCAATTGATCGTTTTGAAGGCGGGCTTAATTCCGCTGACCCGACCTATCACGATTCGAACCTATCAAATTAACCAATAAAGAAGAATTTGTTCGTTTATTAATTCAAATTCTAAAGATTTATAATTAAATTTGTGATTCTGAATTAATTACACTTTTTAATTAAAATATTGAACATTTCGGTGTTCAAGGCCTGAGAAAATAAAAATTTAAAACATTTAATAATTACAATGATGAAATTGAAATCGTGGATATTAGGAGTGGGATTATTGGTATCTAATATGATATTTGCCCAAACGGCACAAGAAGGTATTCATTTAT
This sequence comes from uncultured Cytophagaceae bacterium, assembly GCA_903907745.1. GTDB lineage: Bacteria > Bacteroidota > Bacteroidia > Cytophagales > Spirosomataceae > Aquirufa. Next base: position 59,178 of record CAIVPF010000073.1, read on the forward strand.
TAGACCGTCACCAGCCATCAAGGGCTAAGCAGGTATTTGAGGCCCTAGTTTCGGCTTCTCCCACCGGTGAAAATTATTTTTATTTGGGCTACTATTATTTGAACCAAAGGGATTGGGTAAACGCAAAAGCTACCTTCGAAAAAGGTAAAGTGGCGGATCCGAAAAATTATTTGAATCAAGTTGGCTTGGCTTCTATTTTGGTAGGACAAAATAATGTTTCTGCGGCAAAGGTTGAATTCGATCGTATTTTGGCAGAAACGAAATTAAAGAACATTGATGTGATGTATCGTATTGCGGAAGCCTATGCGATGTACTACATTTTAGGGAAAGAGGATAGTTTTAATGCGAATAACAATGATCCAGGTGAGGCGATTCGCTTGATCGATGTCATTCAAGATCGTTTATTAAAGGATAAAAAAATGCCTTCAGCTGAACATTACCTTGTTAAAGGAGATGCTTATTTAATTAAAAATGACGGAGGAAATGCGGTGACGGCCTATGAAGCTGCGGTTTCTCAGGATCCAAGAAATGTAAAAGCGAAAGTGCGTATCGGTACGGTTTATTTACGTGGGAAGAACTACAAGGAGACACAAGCACGTTACAAAGAGGCTTTGGATTTAGATTCCAACTATGCACCAGGCCACCGTCGTTATGGTGAGTATTTGATCGTAGGAGGTCAATACAAAAATGCATCTCGGTATTTCAGAAAGTATTTAGAGAAAGCGGAGGCTACGCCTGAGGTGACGTTGGAAACTGCGAAGCTTTTGTTCTTATCGAAAGATTACGAGGGAGCGATGAAATTTACTGATGAAGCGGATAAGAAGGGTGTTCGCGATAATGATATTTTCCGTATGCGTGGATATTCGCATGTGGAGATGGGGAATTTCCAACAAGGAATTGATAATTTGGACGGCATGGTGAAACGTGGCGTAAAACCATATTTCATGGATGATTTGTATTTCGGTAAGGGATACCAAGGATTAGGAAAGGATTCTATGGCTATCGCTTACATGGAAAAAGCGGCACCTTTGGATACGAATAATAACGTGTATTCTTTGATTCACGATATTCGCTATAAACAAAAGCGTTATTTAGATGCATCAGAGGCGGGGAAAAAAGCGATTCAATGGAAAGAGAAAAAAGCGCTAGCCGTGGGTTCTGGAGATTACTTTAAAGTAGCGATGGACTTATATTTAACAGCTGCTTTTATTAACAAAGTAGATACGATCGGTCGTCCGGCGATGGCGATGCGTGCGGATACCATGTTTGCAAAGGCGATCGCTGTGAATGAAAAATGGCCTCCGTTCTATATCAATCGTGCTCGTGCGAATAACTTGATCGATTACAATGGAACTAAATGGTTAGGAGCTCCGTACTATGATAAGTTTGTTGCCACGGTCGAGCAATTGCGCGCCGAAAAAAGTACGCAATACAAGGAAGATAAAAATCAATTGTTTGAAGCCTATAAGTTTTTAGGTGGATATAATTTGTCGGTGACGAAGGACGATGCGAAGGTGAAGGATTTGTTTACGAAAGCTCAAGCTATTAAAGCAGATGATCCTGACATTAATGCTTATTTTAATCCGGCCCCTGCCACAGCGGCACCGAAAAAGTAATCAAAAAAGCTGCTCTCGGGCAGCTTTTTTTTCGTTTTTAAAATAATTTATATACACTATGTCGTACGCATTAGTTACAGGAGCGAGTAAAGGAATTGGCAAGGAAATCGCGATGGAATTAGCTGATCGCGGATATGAGCTTTTGCTCGTGGCACGGAATTCGTATGAACTCCAACAAGTTAAGGAGGAAATTCAAAAAAAATACGCCGTTTCGGTTGATTATTTAGTTGTGGATTTAAGCGAGCCAACGTCCGTGGAGCGGCTTTTCAACTGGGTCCTGGAAAAGCAAATAGATCTTCGAATTTTAGTAAATAATGCAGGATATGGATTAGTCGGGGAATTTGAATCCTATGCGTATGATGAGCATCAAAAAATGATGCAAGTAAACATGAATGCCTTGGTGGAAGCATGTTATCGTTTTTTTCCGATGCTATCTGGCAAAGGGCAGGCCTATGTATTAAATATCGCAAGTTCCTCAGCCTATCAAGCGATCCCATTGATGAGTTTATATGCTGCATCTAAAGTATTTGTTCTGAATTTCTCCCGTGGATTATTTCATGAGTGGAAGGGGAAAGGTATTTCGGTAACGGCTGTCAGCCCAGGGGCAACGACCAGTTCATTTAATGACCGAGCTAATTTACCAGACAAGGCTAGAAGTGCAGCAAAAAAAATAACCATGACGGCTGGGTCTGTGGCTAAGATGGCGGTGAATGGTATGTTTGCCAAAAAGCCTGAGGTAATCACGGGATTAATTAATCAGTTAGGTGCATTTTTGGCGTGGATTGCGCCCAAATCCATCAGCGAAAAGGTGGCCAAGGGCATTTACGAAAAATAGGGCATCATGGAAAGGCTGGGCCATTTACATCCGTTGATGATTCATTTCCCCATAGGATTGCTTTTGGTGGCAAGCTTTTTAAATATCTATGCGCATTTTGCCAACAAGGATTTTGATCAGGTAATTCACATTAGTTTATGGCTTGGTTTTCTATTTTCATTATTGGCCTGTGTGTCGGGTTGGTTTTTATCGAATTACACGGAACAAGCTAGTAATCCTCTTTTCTGGCATCAATGGTCAGGCATTATGACTTGCTTGCTCAGTGGGATTGCGCTGCGCTTCCAAAAATGGAGGTTATATTTCAGTTTTATTTTGATTGGGTCAGTTTGTTTGACGGGCCATCTAGGTTCGGTGTTGACCTATGGAGATAATTATTTTTCCTTGGCACAAAAAAAAGTAGTAGCATTATTGGCCCCGATTCAAGCCAAATCCTTGGTTTTACCCAGGGAACCTCAACCTGTTTCTAGCAGGTCGCTTGCTCCGCCTATCGTCGTGCCACCTCGAATCGATGCACCTAATCCTAGCTTACTACAAGAATTTCAGGCGAGGCAAATTAGTCTTGTCGCCCATGGTGACCATGGGCTTTCGGCCAATTTCGTCATGGTTAAAAATGATTTTTCAGTTGTTTTTCGTGATTTTCAAAAATTAGCGCCTTGGGTGACCCAATTGAAACTAGCGAATCAAAAAAATATTGATTTTTCATTAATGAGCCAATTTACTCATGTAGAGGATTTGGATCTTTCAAAAACAAACCTGGCAAATGCGGATTTGATATATATACGTACGTTGAATAATCTACAGCGATTAAATCTACATGGGACTAAGGTGTCGGATGAAGGATTAGCGTCCTTAATGGCATTGAAACACCTAAAAAAAGTGTATGTTTGGCAAAGTTCCTTAAGCCCACAGGCTTTGGAAAAGTGGAAACAAGCAAATCCCGGTCTTGTGATTGAAAATGGTAATTTTTCATTTGCTAAACCTGATACGAGTAAACCGTTGACCCGATGAAGTTTTTTGTTCTTTTGTTTTTCATGGGCTTTTTTACCCTACCGCTGTTGGCAGGGCCTAAGGAAAAATTGGCCTTGCCCTCGGATGTGGTGCAGGCGATGCGGGAATTACCGAGTGCTTTGGATTTTAATATCGATGTAAAACCGATTTTGTCGGACAAATGCTTTTCGTGTCATGGACCGGATAAGGCTAAACAAAAGGCCGGTTTGCGTTTGGATATGTCAGACCATGCGTATGGGGAATTGCCTGAAAGTCCTGGAAAGTTCGCCATCGTGCGGGGTAATATAGGGAATAGTGAAATGGTGCACCGTATATTGTCGAAGGACCCCAAATATGTCATGCCATCACCCAAATCCCATTTAGAATTATCGCCAAAGGAAAAGGCTGTTTTGGTCAAATGGATTCAAAACGGTGCGGAATATAAGCCCCATTGGGCATTTGTAAAGCCGATCAAAAAAGAAGTTCCTGAAGGCAAAAATCCAGTGGATTATTTTGTGCAGTCCAAATTAAAAGCGCTCAATTTAGGTAGCTCACCCAAGGCGAATCGTCATTTTTTATTGCGTCGCTTATCTTTTGATTTAACGGGTTTACCGCCTACGTCTCAGGAAATTCGGGAATTTGTGGAAGATTCAAGTCCGAATGCCTACGAAAAACAAGTAGATCGTTTATTAAATTCTGCGCATTTTGGGGAGCGGATGGCGGCTGACTGGTTGGACATCGCCCGATTCGCCGATTCGCATGGCTATACGATTGATCGGATTCGGGACATGTCGCCCTATCGCGATTGGGTGATTCAGGCATTTAATCGGAATATGCCTTATGATCGTTTTATTCATTACCAATTAGCTGGAGATTTAATGCCGAATCCAAGCAAGGATATGTTGATCGCTACGGCCTTTAATCGCAATCATCCCCAAAATACGGAGGGAGGAATCGTGGAGGAAGAATTCCAAATGGAATATGTATTGGATCGCGTGAATACCTTTGGTGATGCGTTTTTAGGCTTATCGACGGGATGTGCGCGCTGCCATGACCATAAATTCGACCCGATTTCGCAAAAAAATTATTATCAATTAAGTAGTTTTTTTAATACCGTTCGCGAAGCTGGACAGATTTCCTATAATGACGATATGCCGAGTCCGACGATGTTGTTGCCAACGGCCAAGCAAGAAGAGGTGTTGACTTTCATTAAAACCAAGATTCAACGTGCGGAGGAAAAGCTAAAGGCACATCAGGTGGTGAATGAGGCGCGTAAAGGATGGTTGGCCTCTGAGGAAGCCAAAGGATTAGCCGCTGCCGCCCAACCTAGCACGCGCGGGCTTCAAGCGCATTTTTCATTCGAGGGTAATTTGACCTCAAAGCTTCTACCAAAAGATGTAGGAATCATGAAAAGGGAATCTGGTAAAACGGGGGATGTTTCCGTTTTTGTTTCGGGTAAACAAGGTTCAGGCTTGGAATTTGATGGCGATGTATATGCAGATTTTCAGGGGGTAGGTGTGTTCCGGAAGTCGGATCCTTTTACGATCGGCATGTGGGTGTATATCCCCAAAGATTTAAAGGAAGGCGTTATTTTTCATAAAAGTAATGCGGAACGTTTATATAATTTCAAGGGTTTTCATGTGTATTTGAAAAATAATCGATTGGAAATTTTGATGGCGCATACGGCCCCATCGAATGCGATTATGAAAATGACTCAGGCGGATGTGCCGCGGGAAACCTGGATTCATTTGGCCCTAACCTATGACGGATCTTCTCGGGCGGATGGATTTCATTTATACATGAATGGACAAAAGGCAGCGATGGAAACATTGGTAGATGCGTTGGACAAGGACATTATCTTTTATTCGAAACAGGAGCCGGGTTTGCAGATTGGTGGATGGTGGCGTGGTTTGGGATTTAAGGGAGGAAAGGCGGATGAGGTGTATGTTTATAATCGGGCATTAAGGCCATATGAAATGGCTTTGTTGGCTGCAAAACCCCAAGCTTTTGATTTAGAAGATTATTATGCCTTTGCTGTAGATAGTTCTCGGATTTTACTGGCGGAGGATTTAAGGCATTGGCGAAAGGCTTTATCGGATTCAAGCGAAAAAATTCAGGAATTAATGGTCATGCGGGAAATGAATTTCCCAAAGAAAAGCTTTATCCTAAAACGGGGAGTTTATGATGCGCCGGGCGAAGAAGTTTTTCCCAATACGCCGGAAAAAATATTGCCTTTCTCGGCCAGTTTACCTAAAAATAGATATGGCTTAGCGCGATGGTTGACCGACCGAAATAATCCTTTGACCGCGCGTGTGGCGGTGAATCGTTTATGGCAACAGGTATTTGGTCAGGGTATCGTCAAAACTTCCGAAGACTTTGGAAATCAGGGAGAAATGCCTACTAATCTGGAATTATTGGATTATTTAGCGCTGGATTTTCAAGAAAAGGGATGGGATATAAAAGGAATTTTGAAGCAAATGGTGATGTCGGAGACGTACCAACAAGATTCCAAAGCCTCCCCCGAATTAAGGGAAAAAGATCCGGAAAATCGTTTTTTAGCTCGGGGACCTTCTGCCCGTTTGTCGGCTGAGATGATGCGCGATAATGCCTTAGTAGCGAGTGGTCTTTTAAACCCGAATATTGGCGGGAAAAGTATATATCCTTACCAGCCGGAAGGTTTGTGGGAGATTAATAGTCATAGTTATAAGCAAGACACGACCCAAGCGATTTATCGCCGCAGTTTATATGTCGTGGTGAAAAGATCTGTTCCAAATCCCATGATGGCCACGTTTGATGCGTCGGCTCGGAGTTCTTGTTTGCCTCGTCGTCAAAAAACGACTACACCTTTACAGGCTTTGGTTCTTATGAATGACCCTACCTTTCTGGAAGCCAGTAAGGTGTTGGGTTTGCAGATGGCTCAAGCTAAAAATAATAAAGAAGCTATTCAAGAGGCCTATTTGCGTTTAACGGGTCGGGAAATTAAAGCGGAGGAATTAACGATTTTACAGGCCTTACAGGAAAAAGAATTTGGTATTTTTTCAAAGCAAGAACAAAAAGCAAAGGGTCTGTTGGCTGCAGGTATGTTCAAAATTCCCGCCGGAGTGGATCGCAATAAGGTCGCTTCGTTTACGGTGGTGGCTAGTGTCATGATGAATTCAGATGCGAGTATAACAAAACGATAAAGTCATGGAAGATCATAAAGCCCCTTTTCGTATACAGCACCCAGATTTAGAATCTTTACATCGGGGTTTAGATCGACGTAATTTTTTACAAAAGACAGCCATGGGTTTTGGGGCTTTGGCCTTGCAAGGTTTGTTTTTAGGGAATGAGGCAAAGGGTGCGAGTATTCAGGACCAGATCATGGAGGCATTGCCGCGGATTGCACCTAAGGCAAAACGTGTGGTGTATTTATTTATGAGCGGCGGTCCATCGCAATTTGAGACTTTTGATTATAAACCGGAATTAAGTCGTTGGATGGGGAAGGACTTGCCAGATTCGATTCGGCAGGGTCAGCGCCTCACGGGCATGAGTGCGAATCAGGCCATTTTGCCTGTGGTTCCATCTGCTTTTGGCTTTAAACAATATGGCAAAAATCGGACTTGGGTTTCTGATCTTTTACCTTATACGGCTCAAATGGCCGATGATTTGTGTATCATTAAATCCATGTACACCGAACAAATCAATCATGATCCAGCGATTACTTTTTTTCAAACGGGACATCAATTACCCGGAAGGCCTTCCATCGGCTCTTGGTTGAGTTATGGGCTAGGTAGCGAAAATAAAAACTTGCCCGCATTTATCGTCATGGTTTCGAAAAATGCCTCTAAGGATCAGCCTTTATATGCGCGCTTATGGGGCAATGGATTTTTGCCTTCGGAGCATCAGGGAGTTCAGTTTAGGTCGGGAAAAGATCCGGTATTGTTTTTGAATAATCCGGAAGGTTATGAAGGGGCGGATCGAAAGGAGATGTTGGATTACTTGAAACAATTAAATACGTTTCAAAATGAAACTTGGGCGGATCCTGAAATTGATGCTCGGATTTCTCAATATGAAATGGCATTTAGGATGCAAACTTCCGTTCCGGAAGTCATGGATGTGTCCGATGAACCTGATGAAGTTTTTGAATTATATGGAAAAGATAGTCGGGATAAGGGAAGTTTTGCGGCCAATTGTCTCCTAGCTCGAAAACTACTCGAGAAGGATGTACGATTTGTACAATTATACCACCAAGGCTGGGATCATCATGACAGTCTTCCTAAAAATATTATCAATCCCTGTAAACAAACCGACCAAGCATCGGCGGCCCTTTTGATGGACCTAAAACGAAGGGGTATGCTAGATGATACGCTGGTGATTTGGAGTGGTGAATTTGGCCGGACCGTGTATTCGCAAGGAAAATTATCCCCAACGGGCTACGGCCGCGACCATCATCCAAAATGTTTCAGCATGTGGATGGCCGGTGCCGGAGTTAAACCAGGTACCTATGGGGAAACAGATGATTTTAGCTATAACATCGTCAAAGACCCTGTGCATGTCCATGATTTTCAGGCTACTTTGCTTCATTTACTGGGCATCAACCACGAGGAACTGATTTATAAATACCAAGGTCGGCGATTCCGTTTAACGGATGTCCACGGCAAATTGGTGTCAGGTATTCTTTCATAAGCTTAGGGGTTTAGATAAAGCACTTTTTCCGAACTAAAGGTTGGACTGATTAATCGGAGAATAAATTCACCCTGCTTAATTCCTTGCACGTTGATTTCAATACGATCCTTGGAATCCGCAATCTCCCAGGTTTGCATGCTAATACCTCTGAAATCGATGAGGGATAAGGTTCCCCCATGGATGTCTTCTCGTATTTCTATCATGATTTTTTCACCGGTGCTCGGGTTTGGATACACGGAAAAGCCTTTATGCATCTCTTGGATGAAAATCGGAATTTGAGCGCTTGGAGACCAACAGGTAATCGTGGGATTATTCGCCATTTCATATTTCTTTTTTGCACGAACATGGTATATTCCAGATTCAAAGGTTTTTATTTTTGCACTGCTATCAGGTAAAAATTGGTCTTTCCAAGTCCATTCATAACCCGAAATGGCATCTGAGTTTTGTGCTTGTAGGAAAAATGAACCGATGGGATACAGCATGGGTTTGGACGGATTTGGGCGATCAACGATTTGCATGGTTTCACTCTTAGGTGACCAGCATCCCCATTCATTGCGCGTTTGAAGATAAAATTCCCCCGAGTTACGAACTTGGATGGAATCTTCCTTGGCACCCGTGTTCCATACATATTCAAAGGCCTTATTTGCAAACAGTGTGAGCGCCTTCCCATGACACATCTGTTGATTTTCTACAGGTAAAATACTCGGTTTTTCGGGTAGGGAATGAACGGAAATTTCTTGGTTTTTTGACCAATCTGACCAACAATAACCATCCATACTTTGTCGGGCCCTAAAGCTTTGAATGCCCGCGCTATTTGCTTTTCGAAGAATCGTGCTAGATTTTTCAGCCACATTCCATTCGAAAAATGCTTCTGGATTTATGAGGCTAAGCGATATACTATCTTGTACGCAAATAGATTGTCGTGCTACTCTCAAGGAAGGGATTTCCGCCATCGGATGAACGGGAACTGAAATCATCTCGCCCCGATGAATACAAGCTAATTTATCCACAACGGCTTGGTATTGCCCTGATTCAGACACCTGTTCTAAAAAAACCGCTGATTCGGAGATGATGTGACCATCCTTTTCCCAGCCAACAAATCGCGTATCAACGGGCAGGTGTGCCTTAAGTTCTAGCCGATCTCCTGCGCATAGAAAGGCATCAAAATTTTTGCTCCATGTGATTTGTGGTCTTTGTAAGCCTTCTAATGTAAGGTTGATGGGTTCTGCATTTCCGCCATCACATCGTATCGTGATGTATTTTTCATAGGATACTTGAAAGGAGATTTTATCCCCAGCGCCAATAAGTACTTCGGGCCCATATTGGTTATAATAACGGGTATTTGCAGGACATCCACGTACTTCGATGTCATAGCTTTCTGTATCACAATGTTGGATTTTTGTGAAACTCATCGTTGTTCGTTCCGGGATTACAGGCTCTGGAATTTTTGTAGGAATAGGTTCTGAAGCGCTGGGACTGCTAGGTTGCTGACTGATATTCGTCGGTTCTGATCCAAGGGGAACCGTAGGGTCAGCCACTTTGCTTGAATCTGAAGATCCACCAGCACTCGGATTCGTATGTAATGGGTCTGAGCCAGCAAGGCCACCCGCATTAGCTGGATCGGAAGATCCACCTAGCGGATTTTTACCTAAGGGATCGCTTACACCGCTGCTGGGAATACCTCCCACAGAAACGGGTTCTTTATTTACTGGATTAGATCCCCCTGAAACGGGTCCCGGTTTTGCGGGGTCACCTGCAATTGGAGAAACCGGTGGGTCAACCGGTTCTGAAGGAAGAGGTGCCTTTTTTGCCTCGATGGAAATGTAAATCGAGTCTTGTGCGACACAATTCCCTTGATCACGGAGAGAAATTTTCACAAAACCTGGTGTAGTAAAGGGACCAATTTTTGGATTTGCGTCTGTCGGAGAAATTACCGGAGCATTATTACTCGTCGACCATTGAAAGTGATAAGGTGGCGTACCACCACGAGCCGTCACAAAAGGCTTGGTGTCGTAAAAAGAAGCTACAGATAGCGTAGTCGATTGACCCGCGGAGGCAGATAAAATCGGCGGAACCACCACCTCAATAGCCGCCCTAGGGCTCTCACATTCGTTAATTTTTTGAGAAACCCAGCGCGTAATTTTCTGAGCTTCAGTTCCTGAATTGCCCGTTGAAACCACCGTAAGACTAGTCGCCGTACTCAAAGAACTCGTTGCATTTTCATTTAAATACCAGATATTATTCGTTCCTCCCGATGCCTTAAAAATAAGACTATTTCCCGGACATATGCTTGAAGGCGTTCCCGCATTCATTGGGGCCGAAGGTATGTCATAGGCCTGGGCACTTGTTCCTAAGGAAGGCAAGCTCTCGCAACCAGATTTGATGCAAGTTGCCTTATACAATTCAGGGGTTTTCGTCGAATGTATGACAGATATTCTTGCCCCTATGCCTATTTTTTGTTGATTCGCATCATACCATTGTGTGGTATAGGGTGAGCAACCGGTGGAGTTGATTCCTATCGGTGCGCCCAGACAGCCTTTATATAATGCAGCTGAATGTACAGGTATGGGGCTGCTTTTAATTTGGAGACTGACCTCCGAGGAGGTTCGCGGACAGGTGGTGGTTTGATTCTCGTTGAGCAACGAACCCTCATTATCATTATTCGGTGTGATGGAAAAAAGCACCCGAACTTTGAATTTTTGGCCGGATAAGCCTAATAGTGCATTTGAAATACGGATATTTTTGGTTTTGGAACCGCTAAAATTTGCGTCATCTACTAGGTCCGAATACGTCAGACCATCCGTGGATCGGCTCCATTGGTACGTATTCGCTGAAGCGATACTGGCATCGGGAATTTGAGTTTCAAGCGACCCAGCGCCCCGTTCGCAAATGCCTGGATTCAGGATCGAGCTGATTTTATGTAAGGTAATTTCTGCTGGATTTGAATATACAGTACATGCATTCAGGGTGACTTTGGCCCGATAGAGCGTTCCCGAGGGATTATTGACATCCCCACTCGGAAAAATTTGATAACTCCCACTCGTGGCCCCGGTGATATTCGTGAAATTCGCATCCGTGGGCCTTTTTCGTTCCCATTGGAATTTCGCCCCTGAACTCGCCAGACACAGCATCCGAATGCTATTTCCATCACAGTCGCTTTGGTTTTCCGGTTGTTTGCTAATCTCCGGACACTGCCCCATGGCAGTCATACAAAAAAGTACAAATAGGTAGGTATATTTCATAGGATCTTCTTTTTGAAGACCCGAAATAAAGGATTAAAGCAATCGAAAAATACGGCTAATGCGCCGCTGAGGAGGAATGATCAAGTACCTGATAAATAAAAATGCAAACCCCTGAAAAACAAAGGTTTGCATTTTATCAATTCCTTGATAATTAAATATCGCAGATCTTCACCGCTTGGGCAAGCGATGCCATTTTATCTTCTTTGGCCGGAATAAACTCCTGACCGATGTACCCTTTATAGCCTGTGTCATAAATCGCTTTCACGATGCCCGCATAATTTAACTCTTGCGTTTCATCGATTTCATGACGGCCCGGAACACCACCTGTATGGTAATGGGAGATATATTGGTAATTCTTTTTAATCGTTGCAATCACGTCCCCTTCCATGATTTGCATGTGGTAGATGTCATATAGCAATTTAAACTTATCCGAACCCACCAATTCACAAAGAACCGCGCCCCATTCCGTATGGTCACATTGGTAATCTTTGTGATTTACTTTGGAATTCAATAACTCCATCGAAATCGTCACATCATGTTTTTCAGCCGTTTTCATGATACGTTGCAAACCCTTTTTGCAATTAAGCAAACCCTGCTCATCGCTCAATCCATCCCGATTTCCGGAAAATGTAATCAAGTTTTTCACACCCGCTTTGGCTGCCCGAGGAATTAAATCCTCATAAAACTCAACCAATTTATCATGGTTTTGTACCTTATTAAAGAAATTAGGCAAGCCCATTTTTTCGGGATATTTACCCCAACCAATCGCCGCCGTCATGTCATATTTTTTCAAAATATCCCATTCGTCCGGCCCCGTTAATTCAATCGAACTTAAACCAATTTTTTTGGCATTTACTACCAATTCCTCAAATGGGATTTTGTCATAGCACCAGCGACAGGCGGAATGGTTCACCTTGCCTTTTAAATCAGCGCCAACTTGCTTATCAGCCTCCAGAAAACGATGTTCCATATTCGTTCCTAATAGGCCCACACCCGCAAATCCGGCCGAGTTTTTTAATATGTCTCTTCTTGTCATGTGTTAATAGGTTTATTTTTGGTTCAAGTTATTTAATTTTTCCATACGCCCAACAATTCAAAGCTGCGCGCCGCCATTTTTATATTATATTTTCGTGCAATTTTTTTATAACGAAACAAATCAATGATCGTCCCAATCAACAAAAATCCCCCCGTAAAAAAATACGCTATCCCCAAACCTACCCGCTCCGTTATAAAACGATGCAATCCGGCAAAGCATAAAAAACCCGCCAAAATACACACCAAAATCAAGATCGGATCCCTTCGCTTTCCCGCATATATTTGAATGAAATTTGATTGTTGTTCGGGCTCCATGTCCAACAAAAGCTTTTTGATATACAAACTCTCCTCAAAGTCCAAACCCGCCAAAAAAATAATCGCCTGATCTCCCATCCTATGAAATATGATTAATCCACTGTAAAACAAATGCCTCCGAAATCCGAAATAGAGACCCTGGGAAAATCCCCAATAAAATACCGCATATCCCCAATGAATACATACTGATACTTTCCAATGTAGTCAAATCAGCCAAATTCCACGAACTATCCCGCAAATAAAGCGGTCCTAAATACACTTTTTGGAAGGTCCACAACAAATACCCCGCACCCAATAAAATCCCCAGACCCCCAAATATCGCTACGCCTGGCTGAACATAGACACTCGTAAAACTCCCCATCAAACTAAAAAATTCGCCAATAAACCCCGAAAAACCAGGCAAGCCCAAGGATGCAAAAATCGCAATTCCCGAAATCAAGGTAAAGCGGGGCATCAATTGCGCCAGCCCCGAATAACTATCCATATCGCGATCCCCCGTCCGCGTGTAAATCGCACCAACCATTAAAAATAAAAGCGCCGATAATATACCATGAGAGACCAATTGGAAGATCGCTCCCTGCCATCCCTCCACATTAAAGGCCGCTATCCCCAACAACACAAAGCCCATATGTGACACCGACGAATACGCCACTAATTTCTTCAAATCCTTCATCGCCAGCGCATTATAAGCTCCATAAATGATGGAAAGCGCCCCCAAAATGGCCAAGATATTCGCATGTTGCAAAGCCTCCTGAAAGAAAAACGGAATCGTCATCCGCAACCAGCCATAGGCGCCAATCTTCAATAAAACACCCGCCAAAATTACCGAAATCGGGGTAGGGGCCTCCACGTGTGCGTCAGGCAACCAAGTGTGCAAAGGAACCAAAGGTAATTTAATCGCGAATCCAATAAACATAAACCAAAATCCCCATTCCCTTCCGCTCATGCCGGCGAGTAGCCAACCGGAATTTGGCGTAAAAATCGTCCCCGGAAGACAATTGTTTACATCACTCAAAGCCGAAATATCAAAACTATGAACCAATAAATTTCTTGGAATTTCACCCGCCGAAACGGCTTTTTGAACCGATAACAATGCATCCAAATCGAAATTTTGACCCGCCCGCACCCAACCATTCAATAAGGCGGTTTCATAAGGATCAATATACGCCATACTGAGGCCTAACATGACGATAAGGATGAACAGCGATCCGACCAAGGTATAAATGAAAAACTTAAGCGAGGCGTATTGTCGGCGAGGCCCTCCCCAAATCCCAATCAGGAAATACATGGGCAGCAACATAAATTCGAAAAACACATAAAACAAAAACATGTCTTGTGCCAAAAAACAGCCCATCAAGGACGCATTCAACAACAAAACCAAGCCATAATATGCGGCAGTTTTTTCCTTGATCTCCTTCGAATTCCATAGGGCGATAAACGAAATAATACCCGTCAACAACACCAAAGGCAAACTCAATCCATCCATTCCCAAGGCATAGCGCGAACTAAAATGCCCCAAATTTCCCAAGGATAAGTGAATCCAATCCGCTGACTCTTGAAATTGAAAACCTTCGCCCACTTGGAATGCGCTCGCAATAAAGGCCAATAACAATACTTGTAAACCCACCGCCGTGATGGCCACCGAGCGATCATAGCTTTTGGCAAAACCAAAACCCACGATGGCCGAACCGACCAATGGAATGAAAATCAGCAACGATAAGAGCATAAAACTCGTCATATCAACAGGCTAAAAAGTAAAAATAGACCAAAAGTTATAAAAACCAATACCCAATAAGAAGCTAGTTTTCCAGATTGCCAGCGACTGATTCCTCGACCCAGCGCCTCGCTCAACCAACTCGTCAAGCCCACCAAAATCCCATCCACCACCCAAGTATCTACCCATGCACTTAAATGAGCCATAATCACCTGTAATCGGGCAATTCCATTCACCGCTCGATCATATATGCGCGTCTCGATCCAGTAGGCGTTCCGACTTTTCATCAACACATATTGAAATGAATTGGGCCAAAAGTTCGGCCAAAACTGAACGTTTTCTTTAGGCACCCACCCGCGCGTCAACCAAGTCAATCCGATTCCCAGCACCCAGGATATTCCCGTCCAAATTAACCAAGCCGAGGGGGGCTCAAAAGTCGGGAAGTCAAAATAGGCAAAGAAAGGATTTCCCAATACAAAAGCAAAACTACCTATAGCCAACGCGCCAATGGGCAAAATGAGCCCGAGATCAAATGTACCAGCCGAATCAGGTGTTTTTTCAGCCCGGGATTTCCCTAAAAAAATCAGGTAAAATTGACGCGAAATATACCAAGCCGTCAACACCATCCCGAGCGCTAAAGCAAGCAAAAGTCCTTCATAATAAAGTGCATAACTACTATTATCCACAGAAGTCCAGAGGTAACCCGCCATATTTTCCTTGCTGTAAAAACCACTGGTCAGTGGCAAACCCATCATCCCTGCCCCGAAAATCGCATAGGCCAATGCCGGAATGGGAAGCCCTTTTCGCAAGCCACCCATTTGGTTCACATCCTGCGAATGAACGGAATGAATCACATAGCCGGCCGTTAAAAATAGACCCGCTTTGAAAATACCGTGGGTCCATAAATGCATTAAAGAAACGTCCGAACCCATGCCCATCCACATCAGGCCTAATTGAGATATCGTCGAATAAGCCAGGGCCTTTTTAATATCCGATTGGAATAAGGCTAATACGCCTCCGGCCAACAAAGAAATCGCCCCAATTCCACCCATCACTAAATGAACTTCTTCGCTCGTCAAAGGGAAAATTCGAATCCCGACATAGACGCCTGCCGCGACCATCGTCGCCGCATGAATTAAAGCCGAAGCGGGCGTAGGACCTTCCATGGCGTCGGGCAGCCAAGACATCAGTGGAAATTGTGCCGATTTTCCTATACCGCCCAGTAAAATGGCGAGCCCAACCAAGAAAGGCGCCGGCCCATATAAACCGGTATTCATGGCGGAAAATTGATCCGTTTGAAAGTGCATCGAAAGGCCGATGAGACCAAACAACAAACCAATGTCTCCCAAACGATTCAATAAAAATGCTTTTTTCGCCGCACGAATGGCCTCCGGTTTTTGATGCCAAAAACAGATCAATAAATAGGAACATGCCCCCACCAATTCCCATGCGCCATAAAAAATCCAGGTTTGATCCGTTAAAACCAATAAGGTCATCGAACCGACAAATAGATGCAAATAGATATAATAGCGCCTGATTTTCGGCTCATGGGCCAAATAGGAGGCTGAAAAAATTTGTACACAAATGGCCACGAAATGGATCAATGCCAGCAAAACTTGGGCCGAGGTATTCATCCAAAAACTCGCCAATATCGATTTTGGGCCTATTGAAAACCAGGAATAGGCGACACTGAAGTCGGAACCGTGCACTCGGGAAAGAAATGTTAAGGCGAGGAAGCCAGAAATACAGGCTAAAAAAATCGAAAAAAACTTCGAAAATCGAGTAGGAACGATACTTAGAAAGAGTCCCGCAATCCATGGAAGTAAGACTAAGCCAAGAAAGTGGACGTTTAATCCCATGGGTTGATTTTTGCCTACAAATATACGAGTTATCTCCTCTTTATCCGCCGCTAACAGGGGGAATTAAGGCGATTTCCATGTTTTCCTCGACCAAAAAATCGGGCTTCGGAAAATGATGATCCACTGCGATTCGCAAAGAAGGTAATTCACCCAAGGCCGGATAGCTATTTTTTAAGCTCTTCAGTAAATCCCCCGCCGAAATCAGCTGCTCCACAGGGTAGGAAATTTGGTCTGATTTTAATAAATCTTTTGAAATTCCAAATAGAAGAATTTGATAGCTTGGCATTGGTTTAAGGGCAATTTTGTACCTTTGTTTTCTTTTACAAATATACTTGGATATTCCACAAAGCCCAACATCGCCGATTCCCTTACTTTATGACAATCACGGTCGTGAAATGAGCTATTTGCGATTAGCCGTGACGGACCGTTGCAATCTGCGCTGTTCATATTGCATGCCAGCTGAAGGAATCGCCTATTTGCCATCGAAAAAATTATTGAGCTGGGAAGAAATGCTGCGTATTGTCCAGGTTTTGCATCCGATGGGCATCAAAAAAGTGCGTATTACGGGGGGTGAACCCTTTGTTCGGAATGGGCTGATGGATTTTTTGACTGAATTAAGTCATTTAAAAGACCTGGAAGTTTGTTTAACGACGAATGGGGTTTTATTGGAATCTCAAATACAAAATCTCGCCGACTTAGGCATCAAATCCATCAATTTGAGTTTGGATGCCTTAGACCGGGATCGATTTTTTCAAATTACGCGTCGGGACGATTACGAGATCGTTTACCAAAATCTCTTAGGCTTAATCGAAGCTAATTTTCATGTTAAAATTAATGCGGTGGTCATGCAGGGAAAAAATGAGGCGGATATTTTGGCCTTAACGAATTTTGCCAAAGACCATCCGGTTTCCGTACGCTTTATCGAGGAAATGCCTTTTAATGGGTCGGGTCAATTAGAACCCATCCTGCATTGGAATCACCAACGTATTTTTTCGGAAATCCAACAAGCTCATCCTGACATCCAAATCATGCCAGGTTCAATCGGCGAGACTGCCACGAAATATCAAATTCCTGGTTTTTCCGGGGATATCGGAATTATTGCAGCCTTTACACGGACATTTTGTGGGACTTGCAATCGCGTTCGGGTGACGGCTTTGGGTCAGGTGAAAACCTGTTTGTATGATGATGGGGTTTTTGATCTAAAGGAATATCTCCGCGCAGGAGCGAGTAATGAAGAAATGGCGGACACCTTTTTGCGCTTATTTGCGCAAAGGCCGCTGAATGGTTTTGAGGCAGAAAAAAATAGAAAAGGGGTCATTCAAGAATCAATGACCTCGATAGGAGGATAAGTATGGAACAGATTTCACATATCATCGATCGATTTTCAACGCTCAAGGTCATGGTCATCGGAGACCTCATGATCGATGCCTATACCTGGGGAAAAGTGAGTCGGATTTCACCCGAAGCACCCGTGCCCGTGGTGAATGTCACCAAAAAAGAAAGCCGTTTAGGCGGTGCCGGAAATGTGGTGCTCAATGTGGCGAGCCTCGGCGCACAAGCCATCGTTTGTTCAGTGGTGGGTGATGATGCGGCGGGATTGGAATTATTTGCGATGCTTCGGGCGCAAGGTTTATCGGTGGATGGATTAGTGACCGAATCGGGTCGATCCACTTCGGTGAAGGAGCGTGTGATTGCGGGTTCCCAACAATTATTACGTATCGATTCCGAAACCGAACAGGCCATTAGTTCTGAAAGTAAACATACATTATTTGCGTATATCGCTTCGCAATTAGCGAAGGTCGACATCGTCATTTTTGAAGATTATGACAAAGGCGTTTTGAGCGAGGATTTGATTCAATCCGTCATTCAATTAGCTAGATCGCTTTCGATTCCCACGGTCGTGGATCCGAAGAAAAAGAACTTTTTTGCCTATGCGGGCGCGACGCTTTTCAAGCCGAACTTACATGAATTACGTGACGGTTTGCAGGTGCATCAAAGCCGCTTTGATGCCGAACACATCGCTCAGACGGTGGCGGATTTTAAGGCTTCCCAACAATTTGATGGGCTGTTTTTAACTCTTTCTGAACGAGGCGTGTATCTGGATTTTAAATCGGAACAAGTTTCGATTCCAGCACACATTCGTCAAATCGCGGATGTTTCGGGTGCCGGCGATACGGTGATTTCCATCGCGGCCTGCGCTTTGGCGGCAGGGGCGAATGCGTATCAAATGGCTTCTTTGGCCAATTTGGGTGGGGGTTTGGTCTGTGAATCTTTGGGCGTAGTGCCTATCGACAAAGAACTTCTCCGAAAAGAAGCGCTTGCGAATCTATAATGCGCTTATTATTCTAGGCTTCCTGCACCCAAGCCGTAAATTCGATTTCCACTTTGTATTGCGGTGCGATCAGCGCGGAGATTTCGTAAATACCCGTGGTCGGTTTTACTTGACCAAAAAAGTGGGCATGCGCCTTCGCGATGTCCAAATTTTTCGAAATGTCGGTGGTGAAAATACGAGTCCGAACCACATCATGGATGGAGGATCCAGCTTCTTCTAACACGACGGCAATTCGCTCGATGATGTTATAGGTTTGTGCGTAAAAATCATCGGCTGTGACTTTCTCGCCATCGATGAGCGCAACCGTCCCCGAAATCTCTACTAAATTTCCCGTTTTCACGGCACGGCAATAGCCGAATGTTTCTTCGAAAGGAGAACCGCTGGCGATGTTAAGGCGTTTTGTCATATCAGATTACTAATTTTTTTCCAAAGGGCTGGTTTGGCTTGTTTTACGACTTCACCAATCACGATGATCGCCGGATTGCGAAGGTCTTCTTTTTTGGCCAAGTTTTCAAGATCCTCGGCCGTGGAAATACCAATTTTTTGATTTTTCATCGTGCCGTTTTGAATGATGGCGGCTGAAATTTCACCTTTGCCATATTCCTTACATAGCGCGGCAATTTCCCCAATCCGATGCATCCCCATCAAAATCACCAAGGTAGCCGTGGATTGTAAACCTAATTTTAAATCTTCTGGCAAAGAACCGTCGCTCTTCGTTCCTGTCATCACCCAAAAACTTTCATTCACCCCGCGCATCGTCAAGGGGATTCCGGCTGCTCCAGCGACCGCATAAGAAGAACTAATTCCAGGAATGTATTCAGTGACTAATCCGAAGCGTTCGGCATATTCGATTTCCTCCTGGCCTCGGCCAAACACAAATGGATCGCCACCCTTTAGGCGAACCACATGACCTAAGGCATAGGCTTTTTCAACGATCAAGAAATTGATGGCGTCTTGCGAGTGGCTTTGGCCGGCGATTTTGCCAACAAATATTTTTTCAGCCGTCTCTTTCGCATGGCTTAATAATTCCATATCCACTAAGGCATCGTATAAAACCACTTGCGCGGAGGCAAGGGTTTTGATGGCTTTTAATGTGATTAACTCAGGATCACCAGGACCGGCGCCTACGACGCTAAGTCGGGGCTGCGGTTCTAAGTTCCTGAATTCATGTAAGTTTTTCATATAGGTAGGCTGATTAAGCTTGGCGATATTGTTTGGCGATTCTTAAAAAATCGGCTGCTTCTTGGATGTATGCATTTGCAAAGGCTTCCGAAGGCTCCTTTTGATTGATTTGTAAGGCAATGTCCGACATGGTTTTGCCACCTAAATCCACTTCGCCCGTTTGCACAAAATGCTCATCAAATTTCGAAATTACCCCCATTTGAGTCGACACATTCACACTCTTATCTAATAACAGCGCTTTGGCACCTGAAATAAAGACACTGTAGGCATGGTAAATCGAATCCGCCCAGCGCTTATCGGCGAGGGCTAGTTCGGCCCACTCGAATTTTTCTTGGGTTTCAAACAACAAAGTTGCCACTAAATCGATCATCACCCCGGCACATTCACCCACTCCAATTTCAGTGGCAAAACTATCACTCGCTCCCCAATCAATGAATTCGTCGTCTACCAGATTTTGTAAATCGGCTAGCGGTTTTAATAAAGTGTAAAAATATTTTTCACCTTGTCGGTCGTAATATTCATGGAAATATTCACCTGTTTGTCCATTTTCCTCATAATTATTCAGAATTACGCGCAAGGCTTCCGGTCCTCGTTTGGAAGGGACTTTGATTACTTTATCGGCAATTTTCCCTTCGCCATGTCCAAGCGTCGCGCCACCCAAAAGCACTTGCAATGCGGGCAAAACGCGTTTGTCCGGAGCTTTTAAGGAAGATCCGTGAAAGCCGATGGACGCCATGCTGTGTTGGCCACAGGCATTCATGCAACCCGAAATTTTGATTTTCATTTGGCTTTCATGAATCAAATCTGGGAAATCCTGGCTGATGACTTCTTCGAGTTTCGAGGTAATATTCGTCGAATCCGAGATGGCCAAATTACAGGTATCCGTTCCGGGACAAGCCGTAATATTTGCGATCGAATTAGCCCCCGGAGCTGCTAGGCCATGGGCATCTAAAATTTGATACACATAGGGAAGATTCGCGGTCGGGATACATTTTAGTAACAAGCCTTGATTTATCGTAATCCGAATATCATCGCCGATATAGCCTTTCAGCGCCTCGATTAAGGAACGTGAAACTGTGCTTGAAATATTGCCATTTAATATACGCACATAGGCGCCGTGTAAACCTGCCTGTTTTTGTTCGAAGGTATTGGTGGCGATCCAGGTTTGATATGCTTGGCTAGTTGGCGCAGGTACATTCGAAATCTTGTCAGGCCTTTCGACCTCCCAGGCAGCAGCGTCTGAAATCTCCACCGAATGATTTTTTAAGGCCTTTCTTTCTGCTTGCACGAATTCCATGAAGGCCTGAAAACCAATTTTTTGAATCAAAAATTTCATGCGTGCTTTGTGGCGAGAATTCCGTTCGCCATGGCGATCGAAAACGCGTAAAACGGCTTCGATAAACGGAATGACCTCATTTTCAGCTAAGAAATCATAGGCGGTATGGGCTAACATGGGTTGGGCGCCGAGGCCACCGCCCACGACCACTTTAAATCCACGAAGGCCATTTTGTAGCGCAGGCACAAATCCCAGATCGTGTAAATAGGCTAAGGATGTATCCTCGCTTGTATTGGAAAAGGAGATTTTGACTTTACGCCCCATTTCTTGGCAAATCGGATTTCGCAAAAAATAACGAAAAGCCGCATCTGCATGAGGACTCACGTCAAATAATTCTTTCGGATCGATCCCCGAGGTAGGGGAGGCCGTGATATTTCGTACTGTATTTCCGCAGGCTTCGCGCAACGTAATATCGTCTTGTTCTAATTGAGCCCATAATTCCGGGGTC
>CAIVPF010000074.1 GCA_903907745.1 uncultured Cytophagaceae bacterium
ATGTCCGAAACCGACGCACGCATGTGCTTCGAACGACACGCCACCTCCAAAATCCGAAAAGCCGAGGACCTATTTACCATCAAAACCATGGGCTTCCGAGGAGAAGCCATGGCATCCATCTCCTCCGTCGCCCAAGTGGAATTAAAAACCAAACGCGCCGAAGACGAATTAGGAACCCACATTAAAATCGACGCATCCGTCTTAAAAACACAAGAAAGTACCGCCTGTCCCAATGGAAGCTCCATCAGCGTTCGGAACCTATTTTACAACATCCCCGCTCGCCGTAATTTCTTGAAATCCAATCCCGTTGAAATACGCCATATCCTAGACGAATTCCAACGAATTGCCCTCGCGCACCCAACTATCAAATTTTCTTTCGTCCAAAACGAACAAGAAACCTATCAATTAGCCCCCGAAAAATTAGGAAAACGCATCGTCGACCTCTTCGGAAAAGGCTACCGCGAACAACTCGCCGCCTGTGAAGAAGATACCTCTTATGTCTGCATCAAAGGCTACGTAGGTAAACCCGAACACGCCAAAAAAACACGAGGAGAACAATTTTTCTTTGTCAATGACCGCTTCATCAAAAACAGCTATTTAAACCATGCCGTCATGAGCGCCTATGAGCGCCTATTGCCTGATGGCGCCTTCCCGTTCTATGTCTTGTTCCTAAGCATCGATCCAAGCCACATTGATATCAACGTCCATCCGACCAAAACTGAAATCAAATTCGACGACGAACGATCCATTTATGCCATCGTTCAAGCCGCCGTACGTAAAACACTTAGCATTCATAACCTGATTCCGAGCCTAGACTTTGACACGAATGTAAACTTTAATGTGAGCACTCGTTCTTTGGGGACAGGCAACGGCCAAACAGACAGCTTCAAAGCCAAACCCGTCCAAGACGCATGGAAAAAGCTATATGAAGGTCTACAAAATAACATCGATGCCTTTGAAAAACAAGCTCCCACTTCACAAGAAACCCTTTTTCATGGGCAACCTGCTTCCAACGAAGAACCCAAAACCATTCAAAGTAAAGCGAACCAATGGAATTACGAAGTAAATAAACCCAATACCCTGCAAGTCATCCAGGTATTACAAAAATACCTAGCCATCTCCATGGTGGACGGACTTCTACTCATTGATCAAAAACGCGCGTACCAACGTATATTATACGATCAATTCATCGAAAACTTGATGAAAAAAAATGGGGCGGCCCAACAAATGCTTTTCCCCAGCATCATCCACATCAATCCCGCCGATCAAGTTCTTTTAAACGAGATTCACCAAGATATGATTGACCTCGGCTTCCGTTTTGAAATAGATTCTGAAAAAAATCTTCGAATTTTAGGCATTCCCGCCGGATTAGGGGAAGAAGATGGGCATGCCTTGGTCGAAGGGATTTTGGAACAATTAAAAAATGAATCGAGTGACCTAACCGCGCACCGGCATGAAAAAATTGCGAAAGCGATGGCGAATCGAAGCGCCATTCGATACCAAAACCGCAAACTTAATTCCGAGGAAATGAATGCTTTAATCGGACAATTATTCGCCAGCAGCAATCCGAATTACTCCCCCAATGGGGAAGAAATCAGTCAATTACTGCCTGAAATGTCTTTGAAAAATTTATTTAGCTAATTCCACCGCGCGATCCCTTGCCGCAAAAATTCCTTTTTGCAATCCATCCCCCACACCTAATTCATTAAAAGTCTTCAAAGCAGCCTCCGTGGTTCCACCCTTTGATGCCACCGCCTGAATCAGTTCATCCAAGGACTTATCACTTGTCTGCATCAAATGATAGGAGCCTAGCATGGTTTGTTTGACCAAGAGAGCCGACATCGCCGTATCAAATCCCATCGCCACTCCTGCATCAATCATCGATTTAATCAAATAAAAGAAATACGCCGGCCCACTGCCACTCAAACCCGTCACAGCGTCCAATAAAGACTCATCTTCCAAAAAGACCGCCCGACCTGTCGAGTTAATTAAATTCTCTACCTTACGAATTTCCGAAAGACCCACCGTTCCCGCCGCCGCAAAAGCAGTCATGCCCATGCCCAGCAAAGCTGGCGTATTCGGCATCGCTCGTATGATCAAATCATGCCCTAAACTTAATTGAATTTGTGCAATCGGAATACCTGCCATGATGGACAGGACCAATTGACCCGGTAGAATCACCTTAGCCAATTCGCTAGACACAGAAGGATAATCCTGTGGCTTCACGGATAAAATAATCAAATCTACAGCCCCAATTCGTTCCGAAATCGTATCCACCACCACTCCAGCCTTTTGCTCTTGCAAAATATCTCCACGTTCCTTATTTTTCTCGATCAGCAATAGATCCTCCTTGCTCACCAAATTATACTGAATAAAGGAATTGGCAAAAGCCATCCCCATATTTCCACAACCAATGATCGCTATTTTCATATCTGTCTATTTTTTATCAGAAAACAAATTGGCCAAATATTGATCCAAAGCCGCTCCACGAAGACCTTTGGCCATAATTTTACCTTCCTTGTCAAGCAAAAAAGTCATCGGAATCGCCGAAACTTGATAGGCCTGAGCGGCCACCGAATTCCAATATTGTAAATCTGATACATGTTTCCAAACTAATTGATCAGCTTCAATCGCTTTCAACCAAGCCGCTCGATCTTTATCCAAACTAACCCCATAAATCTCAAAACCTTTGTCCTTGTATTGCGCATAGGTCTTGATGACATTGGGGTTTTCGCGCCGGCATGGTCCACACCAACTCGCCCAAAAATCAATTAACACATATTTTCCACGTAGAGAAGAAAGGGCTAATCGTTCACCCGTTGGGGTATTTAACGCAATTTCCGGCGCTTCTGATCCAACACCTACGCCCTTTAAGCGCTTCAGATTTTCTAAGAAAGGTTTAACTTGGGGATGAGTAGGTCGTACTTTTCGAAAACGATCACCCACCGCTTCTAAGGTGGCTAATTCGCTATCCGAAGGAAGAAAATTTGTTGCCCACAAAGCGACTAAATTGGTTCCCATGGCAGGAATTAGGGCTTTAATTTTTTCTAAGGTTTCCGTCTGCGCCTTTATAAATTCCTTTTGAATACGGTCTTGAGAGGCCGGTGTTTTTTCGATTTCAAGATTCCAAGCGGCCACCTTATTTTCTAAGGATTTCGAAATGGCTAATAATTGATTCATATACGTGAAATTCGGCGTATTGCCAGTCACGGTAAAAGTTCCCGGCTTTTCGGGTAAATTAATCCCCTCAGCCTGAACTTGGACTTTTTCACCACCTTCGAGAATCAAAAGGACCTTTTGTGGATTCGGAATTTCATAAAAATTCACCAAATAAAAACCGCCTTGGTCCAAAACTTTACCTTTGAATACGACTTCTTTTTGGGCATTTGGCAACAAAGAATCTACCTTCACCGCCTGGCCGCGGGCATTAATAAATTCCAAATATATTTTGCGCCCAGGGGCTATTTGATTTGCTTTAACTGACACGGTAAATTCCTGTCCGAATGATCCAAAATGGGTCATCAGGAGGACAAAGCAAAGATTGAGGTATTTTTTCATCGTCGTTTATTTCAAGGCTTGAAGGGCCTCGGACATCAATTGATTCACCCGTTTTGGATCAGCAGTACCTTTCGATTTTTTCATCACTTCCCCGATGAATAGCGCGATTAAGCCCTTTTTACCTTGGTGATATTCCTTGACTTTATCCGGATAGGCGGCGAGGGCTTCTTGGACAAACACCGCCATTTGATCCTCTGACTGTCCTTGAGACCAGCCATGTTTTTCCACGAGGGATTCAGGCGATTCGGAAGGGTTTTGGAGGCAAAGTGGAAATACTTGTTGGGCCGCTAAATTATGCGAAATCGTTCCCTTTTCGACCAATTCGATCAGCCCAGTTAAATGCAAAGGTGATATTTGAAAGTCGGTAATCACCAAATTATGCTCATTTAAATGAGATTTTACAGGACCCAAAAGCCAATTAGACACCGCCTTAAATTGCTTTGTGTAGCTAGCAGTTTCTTCGAAATACATTGCCAATTCACGGGATTCGGCTAAAATATGGGCATCATAGGCGGGCAAGTGATACACCTGTATTAATTTT
This sequence comes from uncultured Cytophagaceae bacterium, assembly GCA_903907745.1. GTDB lineage: Bacteria > Bacteroidota > Bacteroidia > Cytophagales > Spirosomataceae > Aquirufa. Next base: position 4,100 of record CAIVPF010000074.1, read on the forward strand.
TGTTCCTGTTCCCAAGGTAATAAGGGCATGGTGGACTTTATGTCGGCCAACCAAGCTTCTGAAATTTCCAAAGGTGCTAAATCCGGTTCTGGAAAATATCGATAATCATTCATGGATTCCTTCACACGCATCGAGTGAGTGACTCCGGCTTGGGCATCGAAAGTCCGTGTTTCTTGGATGATTTGTTCCCCTGCTAGCAAAAGCTTTTCTTGGCGAACACATTCATGCTCGATGGCCCGCTGGATATTGCGGAGAGAATTCATGTTTTTAATCTCCACTTTCGTACCAAGTATGGACTGACCCTTTTTCCGTAGAGAAACATTCACATCACAACGCAGGGAGCCTTCTTCCATATTACCATCGCAAATGCCTAAGTAACGCACTAATTTACGCACTTCAGAGACCATTGCAAAAGCTTCTTCTGAGGATTGGATGGCCGGTTCGGTCACCATTTCGATTAAAGGAGTTCCGGCCCGGTTATAGTCCAAAAAACTGAAAGGATTATCTCCTTCATGCAAAGATTTCCCTGCATCTTCTTCCAAATGCACGTGGTGAAAAGGCAGCAATTTATCTCCTGAGGCTAATCGAACGCGAATAGCCCCTCCGATGCAAATCGGGGTTTTGTCCTGAGTAATTTGATAGCCCTTCGGAAGATCAGGATAAAAATAATTTTTTCGATCAAAGTTTTGCCAAGGGGCGATTTTAGATCCGAGAGCGATACCCATTTTAATGGCAAATTCAACGGCCTTTTTATTCAATTTTGGAAGTGTTCCGGGATGACCGAGTGTAATGGCCGAGATGAGTGTATTTGATTCTTGGCCAAAAAGAACGGGGTCACTGGCAAAAATTTTGGAACGGGTCTGTAATTGAGCGTGGATTTCCAGGCCAATGACAGGTTCGTACACAGAAGATTGAAATGAACTCAAGGCTTGATCTTTAAATGGATGGATATAAAGATACAAAAAGCTAGACTTTTATTTAGCTTACGAACTTATTTTACAAGTGCAGGCACTTTTATGTTGGTAATTCACCCAATAGGCCACCGCGACAAAAACCCCTAATAACAATCCAAATATCCATTCGATGGATTGAATAGAAATAAATATGTCTAAAACCTTGCAAAACATGGCGATACCCAAAAAATAAAGAGGGAGTGGTTTACGATGTTTTAAATAATCCTGAACTAATAATAAGGCAGCCAAAAAGAAACTTGAACCAACTAAAAACCATTCCATTCGAGCACTAAAGGCAAATGAGCTCATGAAATAGGGGGCAAAGAAAAACAACAAAGGCATGGAAAGGCAATGCACAGCACAGGCAAAAGATAGGAAAATTCCCATCTTTTCAAGAGGTAACAAAGATTTTACATGCTTATATTTAGACATTTATCAAATTATTTAATAATTAGGTCAAATTCTAAATCTACATCGGTGCTTCCACCGTCTTCATCTCCGGTTTTTACAATTTTTCCATTAATTGGAGGTTGGTGTTTCAAGATTAATCTGAATTTGCCATTCCCGGGTACATATTGGGATTTACCTTTAGATTTAAGACCGATTGCCTTTCCATTTTTATCTAAATCGGAGGCTTGGATGGACAATAAAGAGGTGGGATTTATTTTAAAAACGAAAAGATGGGCATCGCTTTCTTCCTCGATTTGTTTAGTGATATCCAGCATGGGTGATTTAGTCTCGTCAAAGACTTTGATACTAAGGGTATAATCGGTGTTTTTATTCAGTGTAATTTTATCAAATTTATCGGGAGTCGTTTTGGGGTCACCGTCCTTATCTTGGAAAGAGAAAGTAGAGAATTGATTATTGGAATCTGTAAAAATCAATTGCACCGTGGTAATTAGTTCATTATCATCGGTAGGAACCACATCATCTTGCTTTTTACATTGAAGAAAAAGGAAGCTAAAAGTCAGGATAAAAAATATTTGTTTCATAGAGATAAAGTCTTAGGTGCAATAGTGTTGCAAAGATACATTAATATTTTAGAATGCAATAGTGTTGCACGTAAAAATCAATGGTCTGGAGTCCGCACCTCAGGCAAAACTTCAAGGCTGCCGTACCTTTGGCAAACCTTCAAGGCTGCCGTACCTTTGGCAAACCTTGAAGGTTTGCCAAAGTTTGAGACGCAGCATGCGTCGATTCATATCCTTTACTAACTAATCAAAAGGCATTAGTCCTGATGCCCAAGGCCGCACCTTTGGCAAACCTTCAAGGCTGCCGTACCTTTGGCAAACCTTGAAGGTTTGCCAAAGGTTGAGACGCAGCATGCGTCGATTCATATCCTTGAATTAGGTAATGGGTTCTTCGGCCTATGGCCTATTCTAATTATTGGCCATAAAAAAACCGCTCTATTTAGGGAGCGGTTTTTTGTGTTAATAATTTGGAGCTTACTTACTTTCCCGGGTTTGATCCCAGTATCATCAGCGGTGCGGGGCTTAACTTCTCTGTTCGAGATGGGAAGAGGTGAACACCCGTCCTATCG
>CAIVPF010000075.1 GCA_903907745.1 uncultured Cytophagaceae bacterium
ATGTTACCGGTTTATTACCTAGCCCAGAAAGCATCAACGATTTTGTAAAAGATACCAAAGCGAATAAGCGAGAATTGTTAGTTGACAAGCTTTTAGCCAACAATGAAGGGTATGCCCAACATTGGTTAACCTTCTGGAATGATGCGCTTCGCAATGATTACACCGGAACGGGATACATCACGAATGGCCGTTTTGGAATAACCAAATGGTTGTATGGTTCTTTAAAATCCAATAAGCCTTACGATAAATTTGTCAAAGAATTAATTAGTCCGACCAAAGAATCGGAAGGTTTCATTCGCGGAATTCAATGGCGGGGAACCATTAACTCCAGCCAAAGCACTGAAATGCAAGCGGCTCAAAACGTATCCCAAGTGCTTCTAGGATTGAATTTAAAATGTACTTCTTGCCATGATAGTTTTATCAGTGATTGGAAATTGGACGAGGCCTATGCCTTTGCCAATGTCTTTTCAAGCAAAACCTTAGAAATTCACCGCTGTGATTTACCAACGGGCCGAATGGCGGGATATGGCGTTCTGTACAATTCACTTGGAAAAATAAAAGAGACCACCATTACGGCAGAGCGCTTAGTGTCTTTAGCCGATATTTTAGTTCAAAACAAAAATGGCCGTTTGTACCGAACTTTAGTGAACCGTGTGTGGGCCCAATTAATGGGAAGAGGAATTGTGGAGCCGGTTGACATGATGGACAATGAACCATGGAGCCAAGATTTATTAGATTGGCTAGCCTCTGACTTTACGGCTAATGGCTATGACATGAAGCGATTAATGAGACAAATTTTGATATCTAAAACCTATCAAACACCAGCCGTGGGACTAAAAGAAGCACAAATGCTAACTGCCTCCAACTTTGTGTTCAAAGGAATCATGAAACGCAGAATTACAGCAGAACAATTTGCAGATGCCGTAAGTCAATCCTTCTATCCACTTTACACGGATTCGGCATTGGTTAAAAAAATGTTGCCGGCCGATATTAAAAATGATATTCCATTTGCCCGAGCGTCCTTGGTCAAAAACGATCCTTTTTTAACTGCCTTAGGAAGACCCAATAGAGAAAATGTGTCCACCAGTCGTATTTCGCAGGCCAATTTACTTCAGGCCTTGGAATTGACCAATGGCAACAAATTCAATTTGTCCTTGCGAAAGGGAGCCGAGATTTGGGCACAAAAATATGCTACAGGTGAATCTTTAGTTAAAGCCCTATATTTAAAGGCATTAGGTAGAGAACCTAACCAAAAAGAAATTACCTTAGCTGTTAAATATATTGGGAAAAAGCCGAGTGTGGAAGGGATTCAAGATTTAGTTTGGGCGGTGACCTTACTCCCAGAATTTCAATTAATTATCTAATTTTTTTGCAATGAAAAACCAATGGAATAGACGTGAGTTTTTACAAAATACCAGCGCCGCGACAATCGCGGCTTTGGGTATGAGCTCTCCTATTGCGAGTTTAATGGCTGACCCTACAAGCCCGATAGCCAAAAAAGCGGCCACCGCTGATACGGTTATTTTATTGTGGATGGCCGGAGGAATGGCTCATACAGAAACCTTTGATCCCAAAAGATATACTCCTTATGAAAAAGGAATGGAGGGAAATCGGGTGTTAAGTACGTTCAAATCTATGCCAACGGCCATAGATGGAGTTAACTTTTCAGAAGGTCTTCAGTCGGTAGGAAGTGTCATGGATAAAGGAACGGTAATACGCTCTTACGTGGCTGCAGATTTAGGCCACATCCTTCACTCACGTCATCAATACCACTGGCATACCAGTTACGAACCCCCTCAATCCGTAGCCGCACCTCATATTGGGGCTTGGATTTCAAAAGAATTGGGACCTAAAAATCCCGTAATTCCTTCCTTTATCGACATAGGCCAACGCTTTACCGTCGGCGAAGCGGAAGAATTAAAAGCATTTCACACCGCTGGATTTTTGGGTAATGAGCATGGACCATTCTTAATTCCGGATCCAAGTCAAGGTTTAGAAAGTGTGCGTCCACCGGTAGGAATGGACATGAAGCGATTTGAAAGTCGAAATCAATTATACAATAATTTAATCTCGCAAAGTGCGCATGGAGAATTTGGAAGTGATTACCAAAAAGAATCCTTACGTCGCTCCATGGAACAGGCCTATATTTTATTGAATTCGCCAGAGTCAAAGGCCTTCAATTTAAGTACTGAGCCAAAAGAAATTTATGATGTTTATAACACAGGTCGCTTTGGGCTAGGATGTTTATTAGCGCGTAGATTAACTGAAAAAGGAGCGAGATTCATTAGTGTAACGACGGAATATGAGCCGTTTTTTGGTTGGGATACCCACGAAAATGGCCATACCAGATTAGAAGGAATGAAGCGGATGATTGACGGACCCATTGCCCAATTAATCAAAGACTTAGATAAAACGGGCCATTTGGACCGTACATTGGTGATTTTAGCCAGTGAATTTAGTCGGGATATGATGGTGGAAGGCCGACCAGACCTTAAAGTTCAGGAACAAGTAAAGCAACCTGAAATCCTAAATGACATTAAGTTTTACGGAATGCATCGTCACTTTACCGATGGATGCTCGATTTTAATGTGGGGTGGGGGTATCAAGAAAGGTCATGTGTATGGCCAAACAGCGGATGAGCGTCCATGCAAGACGATTATTAATCCCGTCAAAATTGACGGCATCCATCAAACGATTTACCATGCCCTAGGCATCAAACCGGATACGCAATATGAAATTGAAAAACGACCTTTCTATACCACACCGGATGGAAAAGGAAAAGTCGTACAAGATCTTTTGGCCTAATGAAACATAAAAAATTACTCCTATTTTCAGTTGTTTTAATCTCCATCGTTTGGACATTTAATGCCTGCAATCGAAATGCGGGTGTGCAGGAATCTGAGGAGGAAATGCCTGATGAGATTAGTTACAATTTTGATGTGCGTCCCATTTTATCTGACAAATGCTTTGCCTGTCATGGACCGGATGCCAAAAAACGCCAAGCAGGTTTACGTTTAGATGATCCCGCATTAGCATTCCAAGCATTAAAAGAACATCCTGGGGCACATGCTTGGGTAGCAGGTGAACCAAACGAATCCGAGGCTTACCTTAGAATCACTGCAAAAGACTCAACAAAATTAATGCCGCCGGCGACGTCCAACCTGAAATTAAATGGGTATGAAATATCCGTGATCAAAAAGTGGATTAAGCAAGGGGCAAAATATGAGAAGCATTGGTCTTTTGTCGCTCCTAAAAAACCTACTTTGCCCGAAATAGACAATGAATCCTGGGCAAAAAATGAAATCGATTATTTCATCGCAGAAAAACAAGAGCAAAAAGGCTTAAAGCCGAACGAGGAAGCCGATAAAGAACGCTTATTAAAGCGACTTAGCATCGACTTAACAGGCTTGCCTCCTACCCTTTCCATGATGGACCGGTTCTCAGCCGACAAAAGCCCGAATGCCTATGAGAAGATGGTCGACGAGCTGCTGAAAAATCCAGCATACGGAGAAAAAATGGCTATTTATTGGCTTGATCTTGCTAGGTACGCCGATTCGCATGGCTACCAAGATGATGGATATCGGACTCAATGGCCTTGGAGAGACTGGGTCATTTATGCCTTAAATAAAAATATGCCTTATGACCAGTTTGTAACTTGGCAACTAGCCGGCGACTTTTTGATCAACCCAGCTAGACCTGAACAAACCAAAGAATTATTATTAGCTACGGGCTTCAACCGAAACCATAAGATCACGGAAGAAGGAGGAGTCATCCAAGAAGAATATCGATTAAGCTACGTAACAGATCGAAACGATTTATTTGGGAAAGCATTTTTAGGTATGACCTTAGAATGTGCCCATTGCCACGACCATAAATACGATCCATTTTCGCAGAAAGATTACTATAAAATGTTTGCCTTTTTTAATAACATCAAAGAGGTCGGCATCGAATCGGTGATCGGTGGGCCAGAGACCTACGCGAAAAAACCATTGATGGAAATCAGCAATGATGATGTTAAAAACATCTTGAAGTTCATTAATAAGCAAGACACGAATCGTTTGATCGTCTCGGTCATGACCGACATGGATACGGCAAGAAAAACATTCATTTTAAAACGGGGTGCCTATGATGCGCCAGGCGACGAAGTGAGTCCAGGTACTCCTAATTCCATTCTGCCATTCAATAAGAATTATCCGAAAAACAGGCTAGGATTGTCCAAGTGGTTATTTGACAGAAAAAATCCACTGACAGCAAGAGTTTTTGTCAATCAAATTTGGCAAGAGTTTTTTGGGAAAGGCATCGTGAAAACCACGGGCGACTTTGGCATGCAAGGTGAATTACCTACCAATCCTAAATTGCTGGATTGGTTGGCCGTTGATTTCATGGAACATGGCTGGAATGTCAAGCGTTTAGTTAAGCAAATGGTTGCTTCCGCGACTTATCGACAATCAGCCGTTACCACCCCTGAAAAATTAGCCAAAGATCCCGAAAATATCTATTTATCCAGATCATCTCGTTACCACGTAGATGCTGAAAATATCAGAGACATCGTGCTTGCAAGCAGTGGACTTTTGGTTCCTAAAATCGGGGGTCCAAGCGTCAAGCCATACCAGCCACCCGGACTATGGGAAGGTGCAACTTCAGGTCGGGGATTATTGTCGATTTACGTACAAGATCATGGTGAAAGTTTATACCGACGCGGAATCTATACCTTAATCAAGCGGACCGTTCCGCCGCCGACGATGAGTATTTTTGATGCCAGCAATCGAGATTTATGTGAAGTCAAAAGGCTAAAAACGAATACCCCTTTGCAGGCATTGATGATGCTGAATGACCCAACGGTTTTGGAGGCATCTAGAGTGTTAGCCGCCAAATTATTAACGGAAAAAAGTAACCCTTCGGATAAAATCAAAAAGGCTTTCCGAATGATTGTTTGCCGCAACCCGTCTGAAAAAGAGTTGGGCGTGTTAAATACATACTTTCTGAGCCAAAGAGCGAAAATTACTCCAGGGCAAGCAAGCAAAATTTTAGCGGTGGGTGAATATCCAATCGCGGCCAACGTAGATAAAAAGCTTTTAGCTGCCATGATGCGCGTAGTAAATACCATTTATAATTTAGAGGAAACCATTACTAAATCTTAAGCTATGGAGAAGGAAATATTAGAACATGGTTTGAATTTTAATCGTCGACGATTCCTTTCCACGATGAGTTTAGGCTTGGGAAGTGTGGCCTTGGGTTCCTTGATGATTCCTGGTTTGCTCAATGGAGGAGATCGCGAAGAGTCGGGATTCACGCCGGGCATTCCTCATTTTGCTCCTAAGGCAAAGCGCGTTATTTATTTGTTTCAAAATGGTGCACCTTCTCAGTTAGAGACCTTTGATTATAAGCCTAAATTATGTGAAATGTACGGGATGGATTTACCTCCTTCCGTGCGTGGAGAGCAGCGATTGACAGGGATGACAGCGAACCAAGCATCATTTCCGCTGGCCGCCTCTTTCGCAAATTTCAAGCAATATGGTAAGTCTGGGACTTGGATCAGCGATATCATGCCCTATACCTCCAAAATTGTGGATGATATTTGCGTGGTTAGATCGATGTACACAGAAGCCATCAACCACGATCCGGCCTTGACTTTTTTACAAACGGGGTCCCAACAAGGAAACCGACCTAGCATGGGAGCTTGGTTGAGTTATGGATTAGGAAACGAAAACAAAAATTTACCGGATTTCACTGTTTTATTATCGAGGGGAATTGGGAATGGCCAAGGCGTTTATTCCAAACTTTGGTCGAACGGATTTTTAGATTCCATCCACCAAGGAGTTCAATTTTCCAAAGGAGAAGATCCCGTTTTATATATCAAAGATCCTGCGGGAATGGCGAGGGGCGAACGTAGAGAAATGCTGGACCAGTTGGCCCAATTAAACCAAATGTCTTACGAAGAATTTGGGGATCCTGAGATTACGGCCAAAGTAAAGCAATATGAAATGGCCTATCGGATGCAGACGGCAGTTCCAGAAGTCATGGATTTGTCAAAAGAATCCGATGATATCGTTAAGCTTTATGGCCCGGATTGTTTGGTTCCGGGTACCTTTGCGGCCAATTGTTTATTGGCCCGTAAATTATCCGAAAATGGCGTTCGTTTTGTCCAATTATATCATCAGGGTTGGGACCAACATGGAAACCTTCCATTCGAAATTAAAAGCCAAGCCAAAGATGTGGATCAAGCCTCCGCTGCGTTAGTAACCGATTTAAAACAAAGAGGTTTGTTGGATGAAACCTTGGTGATTTGGGGTGGGGAGTTTGGACGTACAAGTTATAGCCAAGGGAAATTGACCCCAGAAAACTATGGCCGTGATCACCATCCAAGATGTTTCAGTATTTGGATGGCGGGTGGTGGAATCAAACCTGGGATGGTCTATGGGGAAACCGATGAATTAGGATATAATATCATTAAAAACCCTGTCCATGTCCATGATTTCCAAGCAACGGTCTTGCACACCTTGGGTTTAAATCATGAAAAATTAATCTTCAAACATTTGGG
>CAIVPF010000076.1 GCA_903907745.1 uncultured Cytophagaceae bacterium
ATAGCCACCGCCATATCCACCATATCCGCCTCCTAGACCACCGTATCCGCCACCATAGCCACCGCCGTATCCGCCACCATAGCCGCCTCCACCATAGCCACCACCGTAACCCGTAGTCCTAAATTGATACGGATATGAAATACTTCGGTTCAAAGAAATCGAAAATGAATTTGGTTTTTTACCTCCAAGCCAAGGCTCCGTAAAAGTCAAACTGTAATTCTGAAAAGCTGCCCCATTTGCCTGAAAACGCACAGAAAGCTTTTGACCATCTCCAGCTGGCAGTGGACGCCATGCTTTTAAATTAGTCAGGTTTTTGGCAGAGAAATTATTGAAGACAACCCCCAATGTACCTACAAAACCGATGTATCCACCCCAACCACCTGATAATTCAATTTGATCCGATGGCTTTTCCTCCACATTATATTCGATATCCACCGTTCCGTCTGGCCTTGGCATTGGATTTGGCGAAATCTTTTCCGGGTTAAAATAACCAATCGTCGATAATTCACGCACCGTCCGTATAATAGCTGATTTATTGAATTTCTGACCTGGCAAAGTCCTTATCTCACGCATAACCACGTGATCGGAAGTTTTGGTATTACCATTCAAAATCACTTTGTTGATCGTCGCCTGCTTACCTTCTGAAATGCGAATCGTAATATCGATGGAATCCCCTTCAATCGCCCTTTCCACAGGCTCTGCATTGTAATACAAATAGCCATTATCCATGTACACGGAACTTAAATCCTCCCCAGGATTTTGACTCATTTTCTTATCTAATTCCTCGGTATTGTAGACATCCCCTTTCTTCACACCTAGTACATCTGCTAAAACAGAATCCGGATAAATGTAATTTCCTTCAAATGTAATGCTGCGGTAATAATATTTGTGACCTTGGGTCAAATTGATCGTTAAATCAATCGACTCATTGTCATGTCTCGAGATCGAATCCGACTTCAACTGAAAATCGCGAAAGCCTAATTTATTCATCGCAACCAACAATTTCTCCTTATCCTCATCCCATTTTTTAGGCACAAATTTGGATGGTTTAAAGATCCGCCCAAAACGCATTTGCTTTGTATTCTTGATCTTACGCAAAATCAAACTCCGCTCTGCAGGCTCGATGCCATTTAAAATAATTTTATGGACTTTAACCTTTTCGCCTTTATCTACCTCCACGGTTAAGGTTGCATTATTCCCGCGAATCGTATCTGTCTTCACGATCGATTTGGTCTTCACATTCAAACGCCCCTTTTCTTGATAAAATTTTCGGATCACTAATTCCAAATTCTTACGCAACGTTTCCGTAATAATTTTCCCTTTGTAGGCTTTAACCTTTTCATTTAACGTCTCTATTTCCCCTTTACGAACACCCGTGTATTTCAAGGCATACAAACGCGGACGCTCTTTTAAGGCGATATTTAACCAAATTTTAGTCCCTTCGGTTTTGGTTGCCGAAATCTCAACTTCCTCCAAAATCCCTTGGTCCATAATCTTGCGAATCGCAGAGGCAATCATGTCACCTGGAACTTTGATTTTATCCCCCACTTGCAATCCAGATATATTAATCATGGAATTCCCATCATAAAATTGGGAACCACTGACCGTGATACCTGCAATTTCATATTCTTGCGGCGTAGCATAGGAAAATTCGCTTGTGGCCGCCTGCGTAGAAGGAAACAGCCGACCGCCCCTAATTTGGGCTTGCAGCAACTGAGAACTAAAAAGCAATACACCCAGCATCCATCCAAAAAATAAGCTGCTTTTTGATCCTTTCAAACAATTCATGTAATAAATATTTTTCATATACGAGCCTTAGCCCTCACTTTTAACTTGTTCACTTGTTTTACCAAATCTACGTTCCCGCATTTGAAAATCCACAATCGCTTGGTACAAATGCAGTTTTCTGAAATCTGGCCAAAACAAATCTTCAAATATGTATAATTCCGCGTAGGCTAATTGCCACAACATAAAATTACTAATCCGATGGTCACCCCCAGTACGAATCATCAAATCCGGATCCGGCATTCCTGCCGTGGACAAATGCGCGTCCACTAAATCCGCATTAATGTCATCCGAGTTTAATTCACCCGTTTTTACCTTTTCAGCCAAGCGTTTCCCGGCCTCCACAATGTCCCATTTTCCCGAGTATGACAAGGCCAAAACCAAGGTCAAACCCGTATTATTCGCTGTTTTCTCAATCGCCCCCAAAAGCTCCTTCTGCGAAGTGGCTGGCAAGGCATTCATGTCGCCGATGGCCTTCATACGAACCTGATTCTTCATCAAATCTGGCAATTCATCATGAATCGCACTGACCAATAAACCCATCAGCGCCTTCACTTCCGAGGCTGGCCGATTCCAATTCTCCGTCGAAAAAGCATACAACGTTAGGTATTTCACGCCCAATTCGCCGCAACCTTCAATCGTCTCCCGAACCGCCGCAATCGCATTTCTGTGCCCAAAAATTCGATCCGCAAAACCCTTTTGCTTTGCCCATCGACCGTTCCCGTCCATGATAACGGCAATGTGCTCAGGCAAATTGTTCAGGTCGATTGATTCTTTTATGGTTGAATTCACAGATGCTTAAGCTAACAAAATAAAGGGCAAAGATAGTAATTTATCCTTATTCCTTGGGGCAATAAATAGAAATTATCGAATAGGTAATCGAAAGATTTAAATGGAGGTTTTGGTCAGTCTGAGAAAGTGTAAAAAAACCTTCACTTCCACCGGCGTTTGGCGGCCCCGCATACCCATCCAACATATCATTCATTGCCTTTGTCGTGCCAAATTCACCTTGTAAACCCCACTGGGGATTTAATTGATATTTTACCCCCAATCCGAAAGGTATTCCTAATGCGACTACTGGTTTTATTTCCGCCTTCGTGCCCGACTTTATTTCGGGCATCGCCAATATCCCCGAAAGACCCCCGTAAAAATAAGGTGTCCAATTACGAATTTTTTTATTGCTTTGATAATCTCTGAAATTATAATCCACAATACCCCCTAATTCCAACATAGGCCCACTAAAAGAATCTTGATTAAATGCGATGGATGGCGTAGAAAACAAGGAGGCATCCCCACTTATTTGACCAAAAGACAAAATCCCTCGGTAAGCAAATGCCTGCTTTTTCTGATAACGCACCTGGGCATGAACGCTCGGGTTCACCTTTAATAGCTGACCAAAATTGGGCCTTAAGGACCAATCCATCAAATCCCCTTTAAATAAATTTGCCCCAATTCCTCCCCCCACCTGCCAGCGCTGAGCCGACAAAGTCCCCGAAATACCAAGCAAAAAAAGGAGTAAATAGGTTTTTAACACAAAAATTTATTGGGGTAAGGGCGGGTTACCGATGAGAATGGGCAAATGATAAATCAAACGAATTTGCGTCGTAATATAGTGATCTGGACCCGCTAAAAAACTCGGCGGTGCGTTGGTTGCAAAAGTACTACGATCGACTAATGTATTCGCAGCCGTTGTCTCATAGGCCCGATTGAACAGCGGTTTCGAAGAAGCCCGCGAATATCGATTATCTGACACATCATCCAAAAAATCGGTCATCGAGACCCTATAACCTATGTCAAAACCTATATCCGTCAGTGGCCCCACTTTATACCTCAATCCAAATCCAAAAGGAATCGCAAAACTAACTTTGGAATAGGATGCATTTTCCTGATCATCCAAGGAAACCCAATCCTTTTGACCCGGGCTAGGATAATCAAAATTTCCTCGCGCCATCGGATCGAACATAATCCCCGCCAAACCCAAATATAGGTATGGAGAAATGTAAGACCTTTTTAACAATTTTTGCGCATTTGGAAAAATTTCATAGATCTGTAAAACACCAAATTCCTTAATATCCGTACGGAAATGCAAATTGCGGCCATAATTCCCCGCATAGGTTCCGGAAGGAGAAAAATAATTATCATCACCCGCAATTCGAATGTACTGCAAGCTAATCGCCGTGCTAAAATGTGGGCTGAAATGGCGCGTGTATTGAAAGCCGGCGTTCCAACGCATCGATTGCACCGCCACCGAAGCCAAACCCCCAAAGGAGGCTAAATCGCCAATATAATTCGCAGAGCCCGCCCCAAAAGTCAGCGAGGAATGTGACTTGAATCTAGTCAAATAATAGGGTTTTTTGCCTTTTTGGCCTAAAAACCAATATTGAGCCTCCACAAAATGGATTCCCAAACAAAGGAAAAACAATAAAAAAATACCTTTTTTAAACATCGTGATTGAAGTGGTTATTATCTTAAACGTAGGGATGAAAAATTTGTTGCATACCTACGAACCACGAATATACGAATTATTGTTTGATCATACGCCTATTTATGCGCTGACCTGTTGAAGATGACAAACTTATGATATAAAAACCGGCCGACAAGCGGGATAAATCCAAGGTCATTTGATAAGATCCGATCGCTTTTTCACCCGAATAAATTTGTTGGACTTCCTGTCCAGATAAATCATAGACTGCCAATCTGATCGTTTGTTTGGTCTCAAATGTATTTGGCGCAAAAACCGAATATTGCAAAAAGGCATAATCTTCCACCGGATTCGGAACCGGATTCACTAATTCTAAACTTGAATTTTCAGGTAATGTCTCCGGCGAATTATTGTAAATCGGCAAACGCTCAAAACTTTGTTTAAAGATACTTTGGGTATTCACCGCATCCAATCCTAAATGATCCCGCAAAACAGTACTGTAAACCTGCCGGTAATCATAAACAAATTTAATGTCACCATTTGAATCTAAATTTTTCAAATTAGGATTCGGTCCCACCAAACCTCCTTTGACCGTTTTCCCAACGACCAACATCGGCGCCGCCGTCCCATGATCAGTCCCGGTGGTCCCGTTTTGATTTAATCTTCGTCCAAATTCAGAAAAGGTCATCACCGACACATATTCATCCAATCCCTGATTTTTTAAATCATTCTGAAAACTCGAAACCGCATCTGAAATAGTCTTCCAAAGATTTAAATGCTGGTTCAATTGATTCGAATGCGTATCAAATCCACCGATGTTCGCCAAATAAATCGGTGTTTCCAATCCACCGGAAATCAATTTGGCAATGATGGCCAATTGTTTTGCCAAATTGGTCGTCGGGTAGGTAAATGAATTTTTGCCTTTATTCGCCCCAGCCTGAATGACACTGGCATATTGAATAGAAGAAGTGGCAACCTGCTTCAAAAAGCCTAATTCATCTCCGGCCATGGTGGCAGGTGGCAGATCCGTATCGGCACTGCTTCCATTCACTAATTGGTAAAACAAATTCGGATCCTCAAAAACCGTTCCGAAGCGGCCCATGTCGGACTGAAACAACAAAGATTCCACAGAACCCAACTGTATCGCCATCGGATCCTTCGGGAATTTCATCGGAAAACTCGGATATTTTGTCGTCAAATAGCGACTTGCCCAACCCTCATCCCATAAGACATTCGCATCCGAGCCCGTGTTCCAAATATCAGTCGCCCTAAAATGGGAACGATTCGGATTATCATAGCCAATGTTTTGAATCACACTCACCTGCCCCTCATCGTAGAGTTTCTTAATCCCGGTCATCGCCGGATGAAAATACATGCCATTGCTAATGGGAAGTCCATTTTCCTTTTTAATCGCGATATCCGGACGTTTACTAAAATATATATCGTCTTCCGCAGGAATGATGGTATTTAATCCGTCATTTCCTCCGTTCAATTGAATTATCACCAATGCCTTCCCGCGAAGCGATCCCGCGGCAGATGCAAAAGCAGCTGGCATTTGAGCATAGGCTTTGCCAGTCATGGAACCCATGCCCCAAGCGACACCCCCGCTGAGCCAAGCCATTTGCTGTAAAAATTGTTTTCTAGAAACGGTCTTTTTCATATCAGCACAATTGATATTCTGGCAAACGCATTAATGCCTTTAAAAATTTATTGATTCGCGTGTCCGCACTCGCTGTATACGTAGACCAATTCATGATGGTCGTGCCATCAAGCAGCGTGTCTAACAAAAACTTCTTCCGAACATCCGATAGCGGAAAGCGAAACGACAATACCACAAGCTCATCCACAAATTCCACGGCCTTCTCCGCATTCACAAAACTTCGTGCATAGGTCAAAGGATCTAATTTACCTGTGACCGCCACCCCATTATATCGCTTTCCCGTTAGCAATGAATCTGTAAAACCTCCTCGATGCGAATAGGTCGTCGAACTAATCCAATCCCGTTGGTCAGGCCAACCAGCCACATTGGGTGGTTGAAATAATTGCATCTGCAAAGTCTTCGCTAATTCATACAGATTGACCGTATCAGTGGCTTTGCTTTGAAGCAATTTGGCCGAACCCACCATCAATTCACTCGGATTCTTAATTTTACTACCTTGAATGGTGGCCTTATAAAATTCATCCGAATTGAATAAAAATCTCAACAAGGGCTTCATTTCATAATTATTCTTTCGCAATACATCTGCCATTTGAAGCACAAACGCCTCATTCGGTTTATAATAGACAAATTCTTGGTATAATTTCCGAGAAATAAACTCCGCCGCCGCCTTCTGCTCGAAAATCCAATCGATCAAGGTATCATATTTGAATTTCGCAGCCTTGGTAAAAACGGTCACCGTCGCATCCGTATACCAGCGCGTGGAATCAAAAACAGATACAAGGTCTTTTACTTGCCAACCCGAAAATACCTTAGCCGCCTGTTTAATATCCGTTTCCGTGTAATTACCTATGCCCAAGGTGAATAATTCCATTACCTCCCGAGCATAATTTTCATTCGGACTAGATCCCCGACTATTATTTCCGTCTAAATAAATCAACATCGAAGGATCGATGGTCACGTCCTTCACTAATTGTTTGAAATTCCCAAAAGCATATTTGCGGAATAATTGATTTTGCTGGTACATGTGTTGCGGATAACTCACCTTATCTCGCTCATTCGAAAAATGATTATGGAAAAATAAAACCATTTTTTCGCGCATGTTCAGGCCTTCGTCCAACATTCGATTATACCACCAATAGGTTAATTCACGGTACCAATTGCCCGCGCTGCCATCATTTTGTTGGGCCTGCAAAGGGGCTAAAGTCACCCAAGGATTCGGCGCAGCTGGCATGGGCGCATCCGCTAAAAGCGCTTTATTGATTAAATCCGAAAAATTACCATAGCCCATGGCTTGCTGCGAATCTTTGGCTGAAAAGCCAAATAGACTGCGGGCCAACAAATGATTAACATTCGTCTGATTCCAAATTGGCATAGACTAGAGAATTAACTGAACCTTTTAGAAGTAAAAATTGGTATTTTAGAAAGCAATTTTAGGAATATTTTCTTTAAACCCAAATTAATTTTTCATAAACTCAATCCGCAAAATCGTATCTGGCTTTGAAAAGCGTGTCACGCGAACATCCATCGAACCAGCCACTTTATAAAAACGCTGCGGAACAGACACCTGATCGAAGAACACAGGCTTCGCCTTAAAAAGGTCAAATTTACGGCGAGTACCATCTTTTTGCCTTAGGACTAATAAGTAATGAATCTCATTCGGGTCAGAGGCATCCGTGTATTTTTTTCGCAAAGCGCCATCCATCGTCATCTCCCTGATTTCAGATTCAGAATCATACACTTTTTCAGACCAAAGCGATGGCAAGAATAATTGGGCTAATAAACCTAACGTACCTACGATGAAAATGATGGTCGAGAAATTTTTTACTCCCCAGTCCGTTCCTCCTTCGGATGAGGAACCCGAACCCATGTTACCAAACAAGGGCATTTTTAATTTCTTTCGAGGCGCTCTCCTTGGCGGACGGGCAAATTCAGACATAAGGTTCGATAATTTCTTGCAAAACAAATGAATTTAAAAAAGAATACATCATTTTTTTGGATTAATTCATCGAACATAGCAAGGATAAAAATTCAAATTGGTAAATTGCGTTTTAATATTTTCACCACCCCACAAAGGGGCACATGTAGAACAATGTTTTCGATACTAAGCAAATCCGTTACAAAAATATTTGGCACTAAATCAGACCGTGACATCAAAGCGATCATGCCACTCGTCGATCAGATCAAAGCCGCCTATGCCTTATTAAGCAGCCTGACCGACGATGAATTGCGTGCAAAATCCAGTGTTTTCAAAACACGTATCCAAGAATTTTTAGCCCCAACCGATGCTGAAATCGCTTCTTTACACGAAAAAAGCCAAGCCACCGAGGACATTGACGAAAAAGATGGCTATTTCCAAGCAATCGATAAATTAGAAGAAGAGCGGAACCAACAATTGGAAATCGTCCTCCTCGAAATACTTCCTGAGGCTTTTGCCGTCGTGAAAGAAACCGCGCGCCGTTTCACAGAAAATAAACAATTGGTCGTTACCGCAACTTTTGATGATAAAGCTTTAGCCGCCAAAAAATCCAATGTGAAGATCGAAGGCGATAAGGCCATTTGGTTAAACCAATGGAACGCAGCCGGAAATATGATCACCTGGGACATGATTCATTACGATGTCCAATTGATCGGGGGTATCGTTTTACACCAAGGAAAAATTTCCGAAATGGGTACCGGAGAAGGAAAAACCTTGGTTTCCACGCTTCCTACTTATTTAAACGCATTGGCGGGTCGCGGGGTACATATCGTGACGGTGAATGATTATTTGGCGAAACGTGACTCCGAATGGAACGCACCTTTGTTCGAATTTCATGGCTTGAAAGTTGATTGCATCGACAAACACGAACCCAACACAGAATCCCGTCGGACGGCCTACATGGCGGATATCACCTACGGAACAAATAACGAATTTGGTTTTGATTATTTACGGGACAACATGGCCCGTAGTCTCGAAGATCAAGTCCAAAGACCCCATCATTTCGCCATGGTGGATGAGGTCGATTCCGTCTTAATCGATGACGCTAGAACGCCTTTAATCATTTCAGGGCCGATTCCAAAGGGCGATGAGCAGGAATTCGAGGCATTCCAACCGCGCGTTCAAAAATTAGTCGAAGGCCAAAAACAAATCGTTCAAAACCTTTTAGTCGAAGCGAAAAAACAAATCGCCGCGAACAATAAAAAAGATGGTGGATTAGCCCTATTCCGCGCATTCCGTGGTTTACCGAAGTCCAAACCTTTGATCAAATTCCTATCGGAAAGTGGAAATAAGCAATTATTAAACGACACGGAAGGAATCTATTTGGCAGAAAACCAAAAATTAATGCCGCAGGCGGATGAACCCCTTTTGTTCACCATCGAGGAGAAAAATAACCAAGTCGAATTAACCGAAAAGGGTTTGGAATTCATGAGTGGAAATACGGAAGATCCGAATTTTTTCATCTTGCCGGATTTGTCCATCGACCTAAATAAAATCGAGAAAAACACCAGCCTATCAGATGGCGAACGCCTATCTCAAAAGGAAACCCTAATCCGCGAATACAACGAAAAGGCCTCTCGCATTCATACGGTTAACCAATTATTAAAAGCCTACGCACTCTTCGAAAAAGACACCGAATACATTTTGGTGGAAGGAAAAGTGAAGATTGTGGATGAGCAAACGGGCCGTGTCATGGAAGGTCGGCGCTATTCAGATGGCCTGCATCAGGCGATCGAAGCGAAGGAAGGCGTGAACGTGGAAGATGCTTCGCAAACCTACGCGACGATTACCTTGCAAAATTATTTCCGGATGTACCATAAATTAGGGGGTATGACGGGTACGGCTGAAACAGAGGCTGGCGAATTTTGGACGATTTACAAATTGGATGTGGTGTCGATTCCGACCAACAAAGCTATCCAACGAAAAGACCACGAAGACAAAGTATATCGCACCGTTCGTGAAAAATACAATGCCGTAGCAGAAGAAATTCAGGAATTAGTGAATCAAGGCCGACCGATCTTGGTAGGTACGACTTCCGTAGAAAATTCAGAATTATTGAGTCGCTTATTGAACATTCGCAAAATCCAGCACAATGTCTTGAATGCGAAGCAGCATGCACGTGAAGCGGAAATCGTTGCCGAAGCTGGCCAATCTGGCAAGGTGACCATTGCGACCAATATGGCCGGTCGTGGAACGGATATTAAGTTAAGTCCCGAATCGAAAGCGGCGGGTGGTTTGGCGATTATCGGTACGGAGCGACATGAATCTCGCCGGGTGGATCGGCAGCTAAGAGGTCGGGCGGGTCGCCAAGGTGACGTCGGATCATCTCAATTCTTTGTTTCCCTGGAAGATAATTTGATGCGTTTATTTGGTTCAGACCGAATTGCGAAAGTGATGGACCGTTTGGGTATGGAAGAAGGCGAAGTGATTCAGCATTCGATGATTACCTCGTCGATTGAGCGCGCGCAAAAGAAAGTAGAAGAGAATAACTTTGGGATTCGGAAACGCTTGTTGGAATACGATGACGTGATGAATTACCAACGGAATGCGATTTATAAACGTCGGCAAAATGCCCTTTTCGGCGAGCGTTTATCGCTGGATATTATTAATATTTTGTTTGATGTTTGCCAAGACATCACGACGAATTACTTGAGTTACGAGGAATTGGAATTGAAAGTGATCGAGTTGTTAGGCATGGAACCGCCGTTTAGCGCGGATGAATTCCAACGCATGCAGCCACAAGTGAAAACAGAGCAATTGTTTTTAGCGGCAGAGAAACATTATAAAACGAAGAATGAGGGCATAGGCCAACAAGTTATTCAGGTCGCCAAAGAAGCCCAGCGTCAAGGCTATTCCGGTATTCAAGTACCGATTACCAATGGCAGCATGGTCACGGGTGTCGTGGTGGATGCTCAAAAAACCATCGATTCGAATGGCAAGGAAGTCTTGACTGAAATGGAGAAATTCATCACGCTTTCCTTGATCGACCAGGAATGGAAAGAGCATTTACGTGAGATGGATGATTTGAAACAATCGGTACAAAACGCGGTATTTGAGCAGAAAGATCCTTTGTTGATCTACAAATTCGAGTCCGTGAATTTATTCCAACGTTTTGTAGCGCGGGTAAACATCGACACCATCAGTTTTGTGATCAAAGCGGAGATTCCGGAAGTACAGTCGACGAATCAATCGGCCGCCAAAGCACCAAAAGAGAAAGCCCCAAAATTGCAATTAAGCAAAGACGAAGCGATTTCATCCCTCGTGGGCGGATTGGCGGGGGGCTCTGAATCAGAGAATCCAGGCTACCATGATCCATCGCAGCGTTCGGTGGAGCGCGTAGCTCCTCGTCAGGCGATTAAAATTGCGGATCGGAATCAGCGCGTAACAGTGCAATACATGGATGGAAGCACGAAGGAAAATGTGAAATACAAGGTGGTGGAACAGGATGTGGAAAGTGGCAAAGCGGTGGTGATCGCGTAATGGGATTGCATTCGAAAGATCGTTCATTATCCAAAAATTACATGGATCATGCGTTTTGAAATTATGTAGCGATTACCTTAGAAAATGGTCCAATTGCATCGTCATACGCTATTCTTTCCTTCTTGAAAGGAGGTTCTGGCTTTGTGGGAAATCCACCAAGTTATCTTACCAACATTATTCAATAACCCAAAAGTTTTTATTTTCGTAGATATGAATATCATTCGTCTTAGCTAAAAATTGATTCCTGGCTTTGATTTTGAAATTATATGCGGGATGCCCCATGCTGAAATTATTTCCAAATTTTTTATGCGCAAAAACCCACAAGGGATATTCATAGGAATCACTCGTAATATGCAAGGAAATCCTATTTTTAGATAATGGAATCTGATTAAAATTTGCCACATAAATAGGATATAAAAAGGGTTGAACTATAAAATAGTTCTCTTCCCTAGATTTATTGAAAATTGATATTTTTTCATTTTCAAAAAAGCGAAGAGAATCCTGCAATTGAAATAATTTCGCATTCATTTCACGGGATAAACCTTGATTAATTATAAAAACATCCTCTTTTAAGAAATAATATGTCAACAATTCTTTTTGAACACTTTTTGATTGTGATAAGAATTCCGACTTTATAATCAATCCTTTCGGCTTCTTCAAGATAACCCTCATTTGATAAAAATCTAAAACGGGTTTATTTCGATTAAAAAAAACCGTGGGTAATGAATAAAGCATCAATAAAACGATCAAAGCATGTAGGCAAAAAGTATATATTTTTATTCGCTGATAAAGCACAATGGAAACAAAGGATACTGCTAAAATGAACAAAGGCAACAATAACCTATTTCCCCATGGCTGCCATTTAAACAGAAATGAATAGGTGAAAAAACTAATGAGTAGGCAACCTAAGAATAAAATAATTTGCCTCTTAAACAGAATAACTTTTTGTGTAAAGAGACGGGAAATAAGAATGAATAAGGAAACTAAAATTAACAAGGAATGGAGAAAGCTACTTGCATTATCTTCTGCAAAAATAAAACTGGTTTGATAGGGTATAGAAAAGTAATTGGTTTCCGCGGAATCCACAGGCATCCCTAAAAATGCGTGAATATTATTTACCCAATTATTTAAAATGCGATTAAATGAATTCAAGGGAATTGTAAATTCATCAGCCACATTTTTAGCAGCATTCCCTATCATTTTGAATACATCAGGATGTTCATTTCCCATCATACTCACTAATCCAGTCTCACCGGTTAGATTCCCAAAATAGGCTAAATTTCGATATATAAAGGGGCCAAAGACAAAAATCAATATGCCCCCTACGATGATGGCATATTGATAAATCTCCTTCCATGATCGATTTTTCAGTAACGGATAGGCCACCAAAACTAAAAATGGCCCCGAAAAAACAAAAACGGTATATTTAATTAATCCACCTAAGACAAGAAATAGGCCGAGAATAAATTTATCCTGCAGGGTACTTTGCCCCGTTTGTAAGGTCTTGAATACACTATATACCACACCCAACAAAAAAAATGACGCCGTCAGATCGGTTTGTGTGGAACTGGCTTGAAATATGACCATCGGGATACTAACCAGAAGTAACACCGCAAAAAATTGACCTTTAAAATCTAACTCGAAAAGTTTCCCTAGGAGTGAGATCAGGGAAATAGAACCTAGCAACGAAAAAAATTGAACCAAGTTTGCGAAATAGTCAGATTGGCTTAAAATTTGAAAATTCAAAATAATGTATTCGGCTAGTGGCGGAAAATTCACTTGCCGAATATTACTCGTAGGGAACGGATAAACATTTAAATTCTGTCGCCATTGCTCCACCCTGGTCATGTGATAGGTCATCGAATCCCAATTATTGGGAGG
>CAIVPF010000077.1 GCA_903907745.1 uncultured Cytophagaceae bacterium
CTTATTGCCGATCTCCACGGAGGCAGGTATCGTCCTAGGCGCTTTGTTGGTTATGACCTACACCTTATTGGGAGGTATGTGGTCGATTTCATTTACGGATTTCTTGCATAACATAATTTTGATCATTGGCTTATTGTTTTTGGCCTATCTTTTAATGGATAAAATTCCTGATTTCCAAGGATTTATAAACAAGCAACCCCCGCATTTTTTCGAATTCACCCCACGGGAAAATACCTGGAAGGATTGGTTGACCTACGGCGCGGCCTGGATTACCATTGGACTTGGCTCCATACCCCAACAAGATATTTTTCAACGCGTAATGTCCGCTAAAAATCAAAACGTCGCCGCACGCGCCAGCCTCGCCGCAGGAACGATGTACTTGACCATCGCCATGTTGCCCCTCTTAATTGCACTCATCGCAGTTCGCTTATACCCGAGTTTACTGGCCGAGGACACCTTATTAATTCCCCAATTGGTTTTAAAATTTACCCCCTATGGCATGCAGGTATTATTTTTAGGCGCATTATTATCGGCCCTTTTAAGTACAACCAGTGGAGCGATATTAGCACCGGCCAGCGTCTTGGGAGAAAATTTATGGAAGCCTTTGTTGAAAAACCCTTCCGATGCCCAAGTCCTAAAAGTCATTCGAATCTCCGTCATTTTAGTAACGCTCACCTGTATATGGATGGCGATAGAAAGGCAAAATATTTTTGAGCTGGTCAGCGAGGCCTCAGCTTTTAGTTTGGTTTCTTTGTTTATTCCCTTGAATGCGGGTTTGTGGTGGAAAAGGGCTTCGTCGATGGGAAGCCACCTGAGTATGGTTTTGGGATTAGGTGTTTGGGCTTATTTTAATTTTATAGCGCCTACGGACATTCCGGCCATTTGGTATGGCTTGTTGGCAAGTTTATTTGGACTATTATTCGGCACCTTTGTGTGGCCTAAAACCAAGCTTGCGGAATAGCCCCGACGTATTTACCGGGTTTTTGAAGAAATAACAGATCTTGTAATTCTGCGCTGACGTTCGGATACATATTGATTTTCGTGATTTCAGAAATCGAAACCCAAACCAATTCCAAGGCGCTCGTTTGATCTTTTTGAATGACTGGAATGCCTGAAATTATTTTCCCTTCAAACAAGATATGCACGGAGGCATCGCGCTTTTCGGATGGGAGAATTTCTCCTACCATCAAAAGATTACCAACCTCCACCTCGATATCCAATTCTTCCCGACATTCCCGAACAATGGTTTCAACAAGCGTTTCTCCGGGATCTGGATTCCCACCTGGGAGATTGTAGACGAATTCGGTGCCATATTGGTACTTCATTAATAAAATGTGATTTCTTTCAACAAGAATCAAGGCAGGTCTGCAACGCATAAAATCAGGGGAATCAATTAGATTGTAATAAATATACGATAATTTTACCGTTTCAAGAAACCTTTGGAATATGATCGTTCAAGATATATGTACCGCGATGGAGAAATGGGCTCCGCTTACTTGGCAGGAATCCTATGACAATGCGGGATTACTCGTGGGAAATCGGCAAGCACCCATCAAGGGCGTATTAATCAGTTTGGATTGCACGGAAGCGGTTGTGGAGGAAGCCATCGCCAAAGGTTGCAACATGATCGTTTCCCACCACCCGATTCTATTTAAAGGCCTGAAAAGCCTCACGGGGAAAAATTATGTGGAGCGGACCTTGATCAAAGCGATCCAACATAACATCGCCCTTTATGCCTCGCATACCAATTTAGACCATGCGCCCCAAGGTGTCAGTTATCATTTAGCAAAAAAATTAGGCATCGAAGGCCAGGTCCTCAAGCCTTTTCAAAATTCATTAAAATCGCTCATCTATTTTATCCCAGCAGCGCACGAGGAATCTGTCCGTGCGGCATTGCACGAAGCCGGGGCTGGGAATATCGGCGAATACAGTTCCTGTAGTTTTACGAGCGATGGCCTGGGTCGATTTACCCCATCCGCGAACACCAATCCTTTTATTGGACAGGCTCATCAGCCCGAATCGGTGGAAGAAAAGAAGGTAGAAATGATCTATCCTACGCATTTGGAATCCGACATATTACACGCGCTGAATAAGGCCCATCCCTATGAGGAAGTTTCCTATTTTACCTATGGCTTAAGTAATGCCTGGAAGGAAGTGGGATCGGGGTTTATTGGAAAATTGCCAAAAGAAATGTCCTCTCAAGACTTTATTAGTTATTTGAAATCTACCTTGGGAATCAAGCAATTGAGACATACGGCCTTGCTTTCGCGGTCGATTTCAACCGTCGCGCTATGTGGTGGCGCGGGTAGTTTTTTACTCGAGGAAGCAAAAAAACAAGGAGCGGATGCCTACATCAGTGCTGACTTTAAATACCATGAATTCTTTGATGCTGAAAATACATGCATAATCTGTGATATAGGGCATTATGAATCTGAAGTAATGATAAAGGATGCAATCCTTGATTATTTATCAAATATTTTTAGTACTTTTGCGGTTCTTAAAAGTGATATCCAGACCAATCCGGTTTGGTACGCGTAATAAAACGTAACAATAATAATGGCTACAGTAACCGAAACAACGATTGCCCAAAAGTTAGAAGCATTATTAAAGCTTCAAACCATCGATTCAGCCTTAGACAATATCAAAAAAGTAAGGGGTGATTTGCCAGAAGAGGTTCGTGATTTAGAAGATGAAATCATGGGCTTAGAGACTCGTTTATCGAAATTTCAGCAAGAAATTGCTTCTTTTGAGGAGCAAATTTCGAACTATAAAAACGCGAAAAAAGAATCAGAGAAGTTGATCATCAAGTACAAAGATCAACAAATGAATGTCCGCAATAACCGTGAATTTGAGGCTATTTCGAAAGAAGTAGAACTTCAAGGAATCGAAATGGAAATTGCCGATAAGCGTATCAAAGAAATCGATTTCAAGATTTTGAATAAAAATGACGAAATCGCTGGCGTAGAATCTACCTTATTTGAGCGTAAGAAAGACTTAGAAATCAAACAAAAGGAATTAGAAGTTATCATCGAAGAAAGCGAAGAAGATGAGCAAAAATCCATGAAAGATCGCGAAAAAGCGGTGAAAATAGTGGATTTACGTTTGTTGAAATCCTACGAAAAACTTCGCGGTAACGCTAGAAACGGTTTAGCCGTGGTGATGGTGAAACGTGGCGCATGTGGTGGATGTTTTAGTTCAGTACCTCCACAACGTCAGACGGACATCAAGGACAAGAAAAAAATCATAGTTTGCGAACATTGTGGTCGCGTTTTCGCTGGCGTGGAAGATGTAATTCCGGCACCAGAAAAAGAAAAGAAAACTCGAGGTAAAGTGGTAGCTGCTGCCGCTGCACCGGTTATCGAATAAGCGCATTCGACGCCAAATAAAAAAGCCCTTTTCGTCGAAAAGGGCTTTTTTTATACGTGAACAGGAAGGTTTATTTCAACATCCCCAGCAAAGAACTCAATTTATCTTTCAAATCCTTCCGATCCACAATGAAATCCAAAAATCCATGATCCAATACAAAATCAGCACTTTGGAATCCCTTTGGTAAATCCTTTCCTATCGTCTCCCGAATCACACGAGGTCCCGCAAAACCAATCAAAGCACCCGGTTCAGCTATGTTGAAATCACCAAGCATCGCATAAGAAGCGGTAACCCCTCCCGTCGTAGGATCGGTCAATAAGGAAATATAAGGTATTTTAGCTTCGGCCAATAAAGCCAAGCGGGACGATGTTTTCGCCATTTGCATTAAGGAGAAACCCGCCTCCATCATACGTGCCCCACCCGAACGCGAAATCATCAAAAATGGCTTACCTGTAGCTAAAGAATGATCGATCGCCCGAGAAATTTTCTCCCCCACGACGGAACCCATCGAACCGCCAATAAAACTAAAATCCATGGCCGCAATCGTAACCGGAATCCCGTTCATCTCTCCATAGGCGGACCGAACTGCATCTTTCAAGCCGCTTTTTAATTCCGTCTCCTTCACGCGGTTCACATACTTTTTCGTATCCACAAAATTCAAAGGATCTCCAGAACCCATGAGAGGGTCTAATTCGGTGTATTTGGTCATGTCAAAGAGCAACTCGAAATACTCCTGAGATCCTATTTTTTCATGATAATTACAACTCGAACACGTATAGGCAAACAAACGATGCTCGCGGGTGTGAATCGCCTTCTTACACGAAGGACATTGGTACCACAATCCATCCGGCGCCTCACGCTTAAATTCTGTAGGGGTTTGAATCCCTTTATCTTTTCTTGAAAACCAAGACATACATCAATTATTAAGATTCAAAGATACGCAAAATCAATTTTATTTAATCAGCACAATCCGACGATTCACGAATTTATCACCTACCTGAACTTGGATCATATAATTCCCCATAGCCATTCCCTCTAAATTTAATTCATGACTAAACAAAGCACCTTCCAAAACAAATCGCTGGGAATAGACTTTGCGACCAGTCAGATCCGAAAGAGACAAAGTTAATTCTTTTTCACTGCTCTGGATTGGCCATTCCAATTTGACCTTGCCATGGGTCGGATTAGGCGAAATCCGCAATTCCTTAAAGACTTCATTCGGTTCCATCGCCAAGACCGTTTGCACCACCGGAGCCGAAGCCCCTTGAATGTTTAAATTGTCAATGGCCCATCCCCAGCCATGCGCCCCCACATCGGCATGCAAGCGGAAACGGATTAAAACTTGCTCACCCCCTTTAAATTTACCAGAGGATAATAAATCGATTTCCCGCTTTTTAACCAAGGCCGACGTGCCAATTCCCGTGGAATTACCTTCGTTATCCACGCCGGAGTTCCAGGCATTCAACCAGGTGGAATAGGTATTGGAATCCCAGCCGTAAACAAAATTATACCAATTTTTCCCGCCGTCATTCGATCCTTGCACGGTCACATAATCGAAAAAACTACGATTCACCGTACCGTCGAGATTAAGAAAAGATTCCCCAGCATCACCAGGTTCCACCAGCACCACCTCATCAAATGTCATCTTCGCCGTATCCGAACGAACCGTAATGGGTTTCAATAAGACTGCATCATTATTTGTAAACGTATCGGAGCCCCCAGCACCGTCATAACTTTCCTCGATGCCGTCCGCATAGGGGTGGTTGGAATGAAGCCCTATGGAAGAAAAACCACTCGGCTGTGTGAACTTAAATCCTTTCAGGTAAAAATCAGCGCTAGGCGATTGATCAAAATTCTGCACATACGATTTGACCGAAGTCCCTAAAGCCAATACCACAAATTCATAGAATCCGGTCGAGGGTAAATTGACAACATTCGCAATTTTAGCCTTATCCTTAACTATGACACGGTATTTGATGAGGTCATTCGCTTTCAATTGGCCCGTTAAAAAATTGAATGCTGCCGTATAACCATATTTATCCGTAAGGGATTTCTTGAAGCCTTGCCGCGTCACCGCCCCACCATTAATCGAATATTCCATGTAAATGGTATCGATGCCGATATTGTCGGCGGCCAATAAAGTAGGCAAAGTTAAACTCGTCTGTGAGGTAAAAATGTATTTCAAAGGATTCGAATAAATCACTACGGGTTTGACCGTATCCTGCCCAATCGTGAATTGATAATAACTCCCAATACGCGTATTCGCTATGACCGGTGCCTCGGCCGGGGTGACGAATTTCTTGCCAGACATTTCCTCCCCTGACCAATAATACGAAATAACCCCTTTCGTCGTTTTGGGCATGGTATACGTAAATGTATTTCCAGATTTTGTTAAGGGCATCGATACCGCTTGCAATATACTCTTATCCACGGCAAGCATTAATTTCAAAGAGGATTCCTTCCAAATCGTATCCGAATAGACTTTGGCCGTAAAAATCTTATCTTTTGTCAGATCCTCGGTATCATCGTATTCATCCGCAATGATATTCGAGGAATACCAACCGAAATCTCCAAAAGCTGCTGTTACAATGGGACCAACTTCCCGCGTCGTTTCACCACGAGCAATTTGAGGCGTCATCAGTGCATTCGGATCGCCTACCTTGTATTTCGCTTGATCCACGTGATATACGCTCGACCCATCTGTATAACTCGTAGGCGCATATAATTTTGCCTTTTCTCCATTGTTATTTCGCAAAATAGAAGGTGAGGTCAAAAATAAATTCCCAGATGAAATCTGCGTCTTTAAAGTCGTGGATGGATTTTTATATTTTACCGTATCCATCACGGCACCACCTGTTGCATTCACTATAAACTGGTCAAATATACCAGGAGCCCCATAACCCGCTTGCGTTCCGGTAACGCTTATTTGA
>CAIVPF010000078.1 GCA_903907745.1 uncultured Cytophagaceae bacterium
CGTGGTGGCATAACGTGTAGATGTGGCGTCCGTCCCATTTGTTATTTTGGTCCAAGAAAAATAGTTAGGCAATTCACCCGGAAAGCTTCCCTCAAAATGGTCATAGCCCATTTTATTCGGGAAGGTGAAATTCGTTTTTGGGTTAGGCGTTTGTAAATGCCATTTGCCGATGTGCGCTTGGATTAATCCGGAGGATTTAAATTTTTTCAAAAGCCTCGGAATGGTCATTTCTGCCGTATCCAAGACTGCAGAAGTCGCGCCGCCAATCGCTGCCCCCACACCTGTCCGAAAACTATATCGCCCCGTTAAGATCCCTGCACGTGTAGGGGAACAAAATGGATTCGCCCAGGCATTCTTAAATCGAACGCCGCCTTTTAATAAGCGGCGAACGTTTGGCAAATTTACCGTGTCTATATGGTTTTCATAAAATCCACAATAATCAGAACCGAGATCATCCGCGATGATTAAGATGACATTTTTTTGGGCGAACAGATTCGTTGAAACGCAAAAAAATACTAGGCAAATAAACAAAAATTTCATAGATGGCTTAGCGGATTCTTTTGCTTTCCAAATCTACAATTTTTTGTTCCATTTTTCCTCGCATGTCCGTTAAAACCGAGGCATATTTTACATTGCCCGCTAGATTCTTTTTTTCCAAAGGATCCCTGCTCAAATCATACAATTCCTCATGCGCCTTGTCTTCCCGGTAGCGGAAATACTTCCATTTTTTTGTCCGATAGCCCTCGCTGGATGCTATGATATCGACTTTCCACAAATGTTCACAGAGAAATTCGGTCCGCATTTTGGCCGGAGATTTCGCTTGAGTATAAGCAGATAAATTGAGCCCCTGCCAGCTTTCGGAAGGCTTTAAACCTGCGAATCCGAAGATCGTAGGCGCAATGTCAATGTTCAACACCTCATCTTCCACCACCCGATGGCCCGGCCTCCGCGGATCATAAATCATCATCGGAACGCGCAAAGACTTATCATACATGAGCCATTTGTCGGCAAACTGCCGCTCCCCTAAAAAGTATCCATTGTCCCCCAAAAAGATGATAATCGTATTTTTATCCAAGCCTTTTTCCACCAATAATTTTCGAATTTTTCCGATCTCTACATCGATGCCGGAGATCATGCGATAATATCCTTTCACACTTTTTTGGTACTTCTCGGGGGTGTCGAAACGCCATCGCCAACGCGTATGATTTTCCCCATTCCGTACATAATCCGGCTGCGCCATAAAATCCGCATCACTCGCCATGATGGGTGGCGGAATCGTTACGTTTTGGTAGAGATAATCTACTTCGGGTTGCCAATAATACTGATCCACCGCCGGGTCATGCGCATGGGGCGCACTAAAACTTAAAGACAAACAAAAGGGTTTGTCGGCCGGCGCACTTGAAATAAAATCCATGGCTTTTTGTGCCGTATAGCGGGTTAAATGAACCGTGTCTTTGCCCAAGGTTTTGTAAAAATACCCTCGGTGGTCATTAAAT
Source organism: uncultured Cytophagaceae bacterium (assembly GCA_903907745.1). Classification (GTDB taxonomy): domain Bacteria; phylum Bacteroidota; class Bacteroidia; order Cytophagales; family Spirosomataceae; genus Aquirufa. Next base: position 1,497 of record CAIVPF010000078.1, read on the forward strand.
TTTGTATTCCGATCGTAGCTTTCCCCTTGGTCAAACATCTGGTTGAAATACGGATATTCTACCCCGAACTTCCCGAAAAATCCGGTGTAATATCCTTGTTTTTTGAGAAGGACGGGATAGGATTGATCGGCATAAGGTTGTTTTAAATTACCTTGTTGGAACGTATATAAATGCGTCCGCTCATACAATCCGGTTAAAATACTAGCCCGACTCGCCGCGCAAATGGGCGTGGTCACAAACGCATTTTTGAAGTAAATTCCTTCGCGGGCCAATCGGTCCATTTCCGGGGTTTGAATGATTTTATTGCCCGCATAACCCATGGCCTCCGCACGTTGATCATCGGTCAAAATGAAAATGATGTTCGGCTTTTTATTTTGCGCTAAAACGAATGGGGATTGCAAAAAACCAATTCCCATGATAAATAGAAATCCAAAGAGCTTAAGCCTATTTTTAGACAAATGAATTATAATTAAAGGTGATATGCGCTCCATAAAAATTATTTTAAAGAAGGATAACCAGATGAGGTATCAGTAATCGGTAAACCTTGATAATTTATTTTAACGTAAGGTACAGTTTCCGTAGCATCGATGACGTAATTCCATTTTTTCACATAGTCTAACCCGGGCAAAAATTCATCTTTACGTATTTTCAATTCATTCAATAGATCACTGTCTAATTTACTTTGAATAGCTGCAAGGGAAGGCTGGCCGACCAAATTATTCATTTGAAATGGATCTTTTTCCCGATCAAACAAAAGCCATGGCCCCTTCAAATCCCTAACATACGTATATTTCTCGGTCATCAGGCCGCGGTATTCTTTCCCGCCTCTGGCACGGGTCCATTGGCCAAAAGGTTGAACACAGGAAATCAGGGTATGGGAAACATCGTTTTTTTGTTGGCCCATCAATATCCTCGAAAAATCCTTGCCTTCCACGGAATTAGGGACTTTAATGTCGGAGAAGCCTAATAAAGTAGGCATAATATCCGGCGAATTAATGAGCGCTTTGGACTTTTTACCCTTGGATCCAAAGGCCTTCGGATAATGAATTAAAAAGGGTACACGAATGCTTTCGTCGTAGGCTTGTTGCTTATTCCATGCCCCGTGCGAACCGACTAAATCCCCGTGGTCCGAAGTAAATACGATCATTGTGTTTTTATCCAGCCCTTGTTCGTGTAAGGTTTTGCGCAACATCCCGATGCAATCGTCGATGGCCGACATATGTGCATAATATCCCCGCAAATCTTGTTGGACTTTTTCAGCTAATTCCACCGGCACATTTTCTCGAAGCCGAAAGGTTTTCCCGGCATACATGCGCTGGTATTTCTCCGGCGCTGTTTGATAGGGATCATGTGGCGAACCGATGGAAAGTACTAAAAAAAAGGGTTTATCACGTTTCGATTGTTTCGTCAAATATTGACACACATCCTGCGTTTGGGCGATGGCGTCATAGGTTTCCCAGACCTTTTTGACCGGAGAATTTCCTTCGTAATAGGCTGAATTATTATAATCATGGGTACATTCGAGGGCTTTCCAGTCGTCGAAGCCTTGTTGGCGCGTCACCGGAATATACGAACTCCGCCCGTGTCCATCCACGTGCCATTTGCCCCAAAAGGCCGTTTGATAGCCCGCGGATTTATATACTTTGCCGAGGGTGATTTGGTTTGTGTCCAACAACACATCATTCATAAAAACCCCATGGGTTAATGGATATTGGCCTGTTAAAAAAGAAGCCCGATGCGGAGAACAAACGGGCATACCCGACACGGCGTGGGTCAGATTCATGCTTTGGCTGGCCAATCGGTCTAATTGGGGTGTATGCACGTCTTGATTCCCCGCATATCCGGCGGATTGCGCGCGCCATTGATCCACTAAAATGTAGAGGATGTTCGGTTTGCTATTTTTTTGGGCAAATAAGGGTATTGCAAATCCCAACAATAGAAGAAAAAGGACGCCCCGGTGACATCGCTTGCCAATATTCATTTCAAATAGGTTTAGCTAAACAATATCCTTATTACCAGGATTTTGCATTAATAATTATTTGAAGGTAAGCGATTGTTCGCGTTTCACAAAATCTGCCCGACGAATCGGGCAGATTGGAAATTTTATTTGATTGAAATAATTGCTTTGGAATACGGCTGCAAAATCACCGGCCCCACCAAACCATATTCCTGAATGATACCTCGGTCAGCGGCAGCTTTGTTCAGCGCCACTAAGCGATTATTCAGCGTCGTCGCTACGCGAATAAGCAAGGTATTCTTACCCGCATGTAGGGTATTTCCTAGGTCGGCCATGGCGCCGATTTGGTCGATGGCCACCGATTGGCCATTCACTTGCAACGTAAAGGTATCAACCACCTGACCTAAACTCAAGCGCGCCCCGTGTTTCCCCGGATTCCAGTCTTTGGGCAATTCCAATTCAAAGTTATAGGTCCCGAGACCCGAAGCATTCTTTAGTTCCGCTATATCAGGCCAGGCCTTTAAGCCATTCAGCGTTAATTGGACCTTCGATTTATCCGTAGCCGCACTGGCCACACCCGTGCTTCCATAGGGATTCGCGGGTTTCCAATCTTCGACGCTTAAATTCCATTTTCCTGAGGTTAAATCCATTTTCGACATTGAATTTGAAATTTGAGAAATCACCTTTTTGCCATTGCTGAATGTACTGGTGTATTTCCCTGCTTGGCTCGAATAGATGGCAAATTTCCCCTTGCCTAAGGAATGCACGCCTTCAGCGGTGGTGGACTGAACAAAAAGTGAGTTGCCTGCTATGCCTAATTGTGCCGGATTTGAGCTAATGCCGATTAACATCGATTCATCCACATCCAAACGTACATTGACGGTGACCCGATTGCCCTTCCGTTCATACTGAGCAATCGGAAGAATTTCACCGGACCAGGCGTTGAAAATAAAGGGTTGGCCTGCGCCTTCTAACGTGATTTTCGTCGACAAGGCTGTACCTATTTTCGTGCCATAAGTAGCCCCTTTGCTCCGCATGGTTTTGGGTTCTTCAAATATATTTCCGGGGGTCCCTTGTAGATTTTTATAGCGCTCTTCTTTGCTATATCCGGGAGGCGGAATTTGATCGTCACCTTGGTTATATAAAAAGTAGTAATTGGTCCCCGAGGCTGGATCAAAACGTCGCATGCTCATGAGGCTCGAAGGTTTCTCGGTTTCAGCGCCGGGTAGAATCCCAATCGATTTCAAAAAAGCTGGAACTTCTTTTTCGGTGGCTATGGCATACACAGATTTTTGTTGCTGTAATTCCACAAGCACCTGCTTTAATTTTGCATCTTCACCTGGGGTATTCCCTGGGGTCCGGCTTGGTAATGGCCCAACAATAATCACCGGCAATCCCTTTTTGGCATACTCCATAAGTTTTTCTGCCATCGCTACGGGCAAGGTATTTTTCGCCGGATTAAACTCGGATCCTGCTTGCAAATGCCCATTTAAAATAAAGGCTTTATAGTTTGGTCCCGCTTCGTATAGGTGCTGATTGCTCACGCTCACCTGAGGCAATGACATCAGCATCGGATTCAAATAGTCCCAAGTAAAACCCTGTTCCTGCAAACTTAAATCATTCCAAAAGCGAATATTGTTCGCTGCCGCCACGAAGGGTGCCGGGAAGGAATAGTTTTGCATATAGACCGCCACGTCGATTTTCGCCCGACCTTGTTTTAATACCTGCTCATTCCGAGCCATCCACATGTTAATCATTGGCGCATCGGCCGCCCAAATGGGATTGCGGGGGCCCCAACTATTCGAAAAATTCCCCTCCCCAAAAGTATTATACCCCGGCCAAACTGACTTTGAATTAAACGTATATGGAAACACGTGGTAAACGCCTTTGCTTTGTCCGCTGGCAAAATTTTTGTTTTGACGAACGAGGATATCTTGAAAAGTTTGGGCATAGTTTAATGAGCGTGCGGCGGCTAATTCGTTCGAATACCACGTATTTCCGCTGATGTGATTGGCGGAGGCCATCGGGCGATAGACGTCGATTTGGTCACCGGAGGTCAGGGTTTCGTGTTCGGGCCGATCGAGGAAATAGGTGACGTCCAATTGGTCCGGCATATTCACCGTAGGTGTGTCCTCGGGCTGTAAGCGGAGGGCTAAATTGTAGCCATGTGCCCAATCGCTGAAAGGCTTGATGCGGTTTTCGATAAAAAGATTCGTTCGTAATTGGTTGAAATCTGCCCGGATTCGTATATCGCTTTGGTCGGAATAGGTATAATAATGCTTGGCATCCATGCTTCCACCGCGGGGACCCCAGATGCGATCCATGCCGATGTCGATGAGAGCGGGTAAATGTGGCATGAGGTCATAGCCGACTTGCGTTTTAAAATCACTGGCCATATTGCTACTCCATACGTCGCTTGGCGCACCGAAACCGTCAATGGAATGTGAATCGCTAAAAATGTCGCCCCCGTTTTGTTTCAAAAGGCCTTTGATGCTTGGGGTCCAATAGGCCTCATAGCCTTGGATAAGTAATTGGGTTCCTTCTTTACTAAAGACTTCCGGCTGGGGATCCACACCCGCCATGCGGATGACGATGAGCGCCCAGGTGCCTTCGCCTGCCGGTGCGGTCCAGGCGAGAAAGCCTGACAAAGGTTTTCCGAAATAGCCTTTGGATTCCCCGGCGATGAATTTGTCCGATAAATTAATCCGGGTCGAAGGGTTAATGGTTAATAGCTTAGATCCTTTCGCGGGCATTTGACTCACCCGATAGGCATGGACGGCCAAAATAGCGCCTTTCCCAGGCAAGGAATCGGCATAGGCTTTCCCTGCTGACAATAGGGTATCTGAGGCCGATAATGTTTTGCGGGCA
>CAIVPF010000079.1 GCA_903907745.1 uncultured Cytophagaceae bacterium
CGGAAAATTCACTTGCCGAATATTACTCGTAGGGAACGGATAAACATTTAAATTCTGTCGCCATTGCTCCACCCTGGTCATGTGATAGGTCATCGAATCCCAATTATTGGGAGGGATTACTAGGGCAAATACCAAAATTGGAAGTAAAATACCTACCCAGATAAGAATCAAATAGGCATTGTAAACTTTAGGCAAGAAAGGAAGTGATTTTTCCTTGTGGATATTTAACCTCCAAACTAAACCTAGAAAGGCTAAAAAAATGAAGCCCCAGCCAAGGGTCAAATGTGTTAAATCTAAGCAATTAAAAACCGAAAAAACTTCACAAAAAACATAGGAAATACACGCTAAAGTAAGAAATCCATACACAAAACTGAGGCGTAGACTCGTATATATTCCAGTTTTAATACGCCTCAATTTCACAAAAAAATAAAAAATACTCGTGATAAAGGCACTAAAAAAAACAATAATCGCCATCGGCTAAAATTTTTTTATTGATTCGATATTAAAGGGATATGGGCAAGCTAATACATTTTCTAAAAAACGACAATATCATCCGCATTGGCGACTTCCATGCTCGAATTTGCCTCTAGCAATTCGTTGCGGGAACAACGTGTCCGAGCAATGGCCACTGGATTTCTGGCAGGATCCAATAATTCGATTACTTCCCCTTTGTCGAAATCTCCCAGGTATTCGATGATGCCTACGGATAATAAACTTTTTCGTTGGCCTACCGCCTTCACTGCTCCTTTATCTAGGACAACTTTTCCGGCAATTAAACTTCCGGTGGCCAACCATTTTTGGCGCGCAGATAAACTAGCAGGTTGTGCTTCAAAAACCGTTCCTATTTTTTCATCCATCGCATCGATGATGCCTTGGCCATGATCGAGGCCGAAAATCACCACCTTAATTCCGAGCCGAGAAGCCAAACGCGTAAAGGTCAATTTCGAAATCATTCCCCCTATACCCGTACTCGACGTATCCGTGCTTACGGCAGATAAGATTTCGGAATTGATTTGTTTTACGTAACGAATGATTTGGCCTTGTGCATCGAGCAAGCCGCCCACTGAGGTAGATATCAATAATTTTTCCGCCCCAAAACCCGTGGCGATCAAGGTGGCTAATTCATCATTGTCTGAGAATTTTAATTCCACATTACTGACCACGTCGTTTTCATTGGCGATGGGAATAACATCGCTTTTCCAGAGTTCTTGGTAAGTTTCTTTGAGTTGGAGAAATTGTTCCCTTTGGGAAAAATGATGCCGCTCACAAAGCGATTGCGCGATGGAAATGCCGTATTTCTGAAAATAATGTGTGTAGCGGGCGATCAACAAAGGATTTCCCACCGCAGCCGCTGCCTTTCGTTCAGAAAGACTGCCTTTGAAATTTTTAATCACCGATTTTCCGGCGGCCACGGCCCCGGAAGAAACTAAGACGATGTGGTAATTGGGTTGAAGCACAGCGACTTGCGCAGCTATTTTCTCCAGCGTCGACTCATTCACATCCCCATTCGCATGGGTGATGGAAGAAGAACCAAACTTGATGACTAAAATCGGCTTCGGCATATTTCTAATGTAAAACAAGGCCAAAGATAGCTGAAAAGACGGAAAATTGAAGCCTATTTCTTCCGGTACAACGCGATGATGCAGGCACCATAGCGATTCCCCATCCATTTTTTGGCCATAAAACGCGTCAAAGGATGTAAAATCGAAGCAAAAAACGAACCGAAAATTCCGGTCAATTGAGCCTTATAAATCCGACTTTTCTCCGAAACACTCGCCTCCGATTTTAAGATATCCACCAATTCCAAACCATATAAATCCGCGATTTTGCGCAAGGAAATTTCATCCCAAAGCATCACATGATGCGGAGGCAAATTCAAGGTATGGTAAGGTTCCAAGGCAAAAAGCAAAGAATGATTATTGGGAACAGCTATACTCATGATGCCCCCTGGCCGAAGCGCATCGATGGATTTTCGAAGAGCGGCGTCGACATTTGGTAAATGTTCAAATATCTGAAAGGAACAAATCGCATCAAAAGAACGATCGCCGGTTAGTTCCTCGATGGGTGATTGAATCATGTCAAAGCCTTTAGCCCGACAAGCCTCCACCGCATCGCTTGAAATCTCCAAGCCGGTCAATTTTGAAAAGCCAAGGCCCTTTAATTTTTGCAAAAAATAGCCGTGCCCCGCCCCTATTTCCAGAATTTCCATGGAGGGATTCAGAAAAGGCAAAATCGCATTAAATTCCCATTTTTCTTCGGAATAATAGGCTGGATATTGGCGGGCGAGTTGGCAATAAAAGGCATCTTTCCCAGCGATTTCCGTATAATTTTCATAGAACCGCAGGAGGCTTTTTTTGCATTGGTAAATCCCAATTTTAGGCATGTGCCCAAGCTCAGGTTTGACATCCATCGAAAAATCACGCTGGTACAGCTTTATGATTTTCGCAGTTTCGAGGTCTTTGATATGAACGACTTCGTCCGTATGTGTGATGGGCGATAAACTCATGGGCGATTAAAAGATTCAAAATTACATTTTTTTGTCAAGGCTTTTTTCAAGATGACGAAATAATCTGCTTGGGGTATTTCGATGGCACCGAGGCGCTCGACGTGGTCATTGATAAATTGCGTATCCAATAAGTCAAATCCTTGTTCACGCAGGCGGACCAACAAATGATGAAAGGCTACCTTCGACGCATTTGACACCAAGGAAAACATCGATTCTCCAAAAAAAGCGCCCCCCAGACAAACACCATATAGACCGCCGACTAATTCCCCATCTACATACACTTCCACCGAATGAGCTAGGCCCGCATGATGTAAATCCGTGTAGGCTTGAATGATTTCCTCCGAAATCCAGACTCCATCGTCCTCTGAACGGGGCTGCGAGCAATGCCTCATGACCTGTTCGAAGGCTTGATTAATCCGACATTCGAAAATCCCCTTATTCAAAATCGGCCGAAGGGATTTCGCAGGTGCATAGCTTTCTATGGGTATAATGGCCCGGGGATCCGGGTTATACCAACGAATTTCTCCCTCCTCATTTCCCATTGGAAAATAGCCGGATGCATAGGCATAAATCAATTGTTCCGCAGATAAAGGTTCTGGTTGGCTCATGAAATAATTGGAGGAATATTGGGATTTAACCTAGGTTTTGCCGAAATTCGCCCCTTAAATTGCAACAAAATTTGGCATAAAGCCATTATTTACCAAGCGAATGGATATTTATTTGATAGTACGAAGGCGACGAAGATTTATTTTTAGGGTGTAAAGCTTCCCTACAAAATAGGTCCATTTAGTCAAATTTATCATACTCATTACATGAATTCTTATACGGTACAAGTTGCAAGTGAGGCACATTTCGGCCTAGCTGAGTCTATTTGTCATGAAATGGCTGAATCAGCCAAAGCTAGAGGAACGGGCATCGCCAAACGAACCCCAGACTATTTACGGGAGAAAATGTCAGAAGGCAAAGCCATCATCGCCACGGACGATGTGGATGGAACTTTTGTCGGCTTTTGTTACATCGAAACCTGGCAGCACGGCAAATTTGTCGCTAACTCTGGCCTCATTGTAAATCCTTCTTATCGACAATACGGCGTGGCGAAAGCGGTCAAAGCCAAAGCCTTCGAGTTATCGCGCGAACGCTATCCCGATGCTAAAATCATCGGAATCACGACCTCGCTGGCGGTGATGAAAATCAATTCGGATTTGGGTTATGAACCGACGACCTTTTCGGAATTGCCGGTGGATGATAACTTTTGGAAAGGATGCCAATCCTGCGTCAATTATGATATTTTGACGCGCACGGAGCGCAAGATTTGTTTGTGCACGGGCATGATTTTTGACCCGGTAGAAGCGAGTAAAAAAACCGAAGAAGAGAAGGATGAAAAATGGATATTCTTGAAGAATATGACGGATTTCACCCAATTGAAAAAATTTAAAGAGAAATTATTAATGCCTTTCAAACCGAAAGAAAAATCCAAGGAACTATGAGCAAGCCGAAAGTAATTTTAGCATTTAGTGGAGGTTTAGACACATCTTTTTGTGTCAAATATCTAAAGGAAGACCGCGGTATGGAAGTGCATTCGGCCTTGGTGGATACGGGTGGATTTTCTCCAGAGGAATTAAAGGCGATCGAAGCGAAGGCCTATTCATTAGGGGTGGAGTCACATGTGACCCTGGATGTGGTGGAAGATTATTACCAAGAATGCATTAAATATTTGGTGTATGGGAATGTGTTGAAAAATAACACCTATCCCCTTTCCGTTTCCGCGGAACGCGTTTTCCAAGCCACGGCAGTTGCGAAATATGCACAAAAATTAGGCGCCAAAGCCATCGCCCATGGAAGTACGGGGGCGGGTAATGACCAAGTGCGTTTCGATGTCGTGTTCCGTATTTTAGTACCTGAATGCGAGGTCATCACCCCGATTCGTGATTTACAATTATCTCGCGAGGCGGAAATCGATTATTTGAAATCCAAAGGCGTCGTGCAAGAATGGCATAAGTCGACCTATTCGATCAATAAAGGATTATGGGGAACTTCCGTCGGTGGAAAAGAAACATTGACCTCGAATGGTTATTTGCCGGAGGAGGCCTGGCCGACTCAATTGACCAAATCGACGCCCGAAAAAATATCCTTACAATTTAAAAACGGGGAATTTGTCGGAATTGATGGCGAATTATTCGAGGGTTCCGTGGCGGCTATTCGGGCGTTGACGGAGCGGGCGAGTGCATTTGCGATCGGTCGGGATATCCACGTGGGAGATACGATTATTGGGATTAAAGGCCGGGTGGGATTTGAGGCGGCGGCCCCTTTGATGATTATTAAGGCGCATCATAGTTTGGAAAAACATGTATTGACCAAACACCAATTATATTGGAAACAGAACATCGGCGATATGTACGGAACGCTCCTGCATGAAGGCCAATTCTTAGAGCCGGTCATGCGTAATTTCGAAACTTTTTTATCGGATACGCAGGATCAGGTGACGGGGACGGTGCATGTGCAAATGGCGCCTTATCATTTTTACATCTTGGGAATCGAGTCGGAAAATGATTTAATGTCCTCGGTATTTGGCGCTTATGGCGAGATGAACAAAGCCTGGACGGGCGATGATGTACGGGGATATTCGAAAATTGTATCGAACCAAACGATGATTCACCGGAAGATTAACAACCAATAGCCATGGCAAAAATAGGTATTGTAGGCGCGGCAGGATATACGGGAGGGGAATTACTCCGGATTTTAGTGCATTATCCTGATGTACATATCACCTGTATTTTATCAAATTCGCAGGCCGGCAAACCGGTTTCGGATGTACATACGGATTTATTGGGAACCTGTTCGCTGCATTTTACAGACAAATTAACCCCTGTGGATGTATTATTTATCTGCTCGGGCCATGGGGAATCCAAGAAATTTCTAGCGGCAAACGAGATCGCTTGGCATACCAAAATCATCGATTTGAGCACGGATTTCCGGGATGAGTCGGAGGGTTTCGTGTATGGTTTGCCGGAATTTCAAAAGGAAAAAATTCAATCGGCGCAGAAAATCGCCAATCCGGGTTGTTTTGCGACGAGTATTGAATTGGCCTTGTTGCCGCTCGCGGCGAAGGCTTTGTTGACCTCCGACATTCACGTCTCGGCCATCACAGGTTCGACTGGGGCGGGCCAGAGCCTTTCACCGACTAGCCATTTTTCTTGGCGAAACAATAATGTAAGTATTTATAAAGCCTTCACGCATCAGCATTTAGCTGAAATCTCGCAAACGATTTCCATGGGCAATAAGGCGCCGCGCATTCATTTTATTCCGTACCGGGGTAATTTCACGCGGGGGATCATGGCGAATGTCTATACGGACTATGCGGGGACGCAAGAAGAAGCTGTGGCCATGTATGAAAGCTATTATGCGGATTCGCCCTTTGTATTTGTGAGCGAAAAGGCGATTGATCTGAAACAAGTGGTGAATACGAATAAGTGCTTATTGCATTTGGAGGTGCATGAGGGTCAATTATTGATCACATCCATCATAGATAATTTAATAAAAGGTGCCTCCGGACAGGCGGTTCAGAATATGAACTTGATGTTAGGCTGGCCAGAAAACCAAGGCCTTCAATTAAAAAGTGTGGGCTTTTAACTGAGACTGATGAAATTATTTGACGTATATCCCTTGTATGATATTGAACTGGTGAAAGCTCAGGGAAGTCGGGTATGGGACAAGAATGGACAGGAATATGTGGATTTATATGGGGGGCATGCGGTGATTTCGATCGGGCATTCGCATCCCTATTATGTGGCCAAGATGACGGAACAAATCAGCCGCATCGGTTTTTATTCGAATTCGATCATCATTTCGGGCCAAGAGGAATTAGCTGAGAAATTAGGTCGGGTGTCTGGCTATTCAGATTACACGCTTTTTTTAACGAATTCTGGGGCGGAGTCGAATGAAAATGCTTTAAAATTAGCGTCCTTTCATACGGGTCGGAAAAAAGTAGTGGCCTTTAGCAAAGCATTTCATGGCCGGACGGCGGGTGCAGTGGCGGTGACGGATAATCCAAGCATCGTAGCGCCGATTAATTCGACTGAGCATGTAACTTTTTTACCATTTAATCAGGTCGATGGTTTGAAAGAAGGTATTACGGAGGAACATGCGGCGGTGATTGTCGAAGGAATTCAAGGCGTAGGAGGAATCCAAGTGGCGAGTGATGCATTTTTGAAAGCCTTGCGGGATCGTTGCGATGAGACGGGAACCCAATTGATTTTGGATTCGGTGCAATGTGGCTATGGTCGTTCGGGGCAATTTTTCTCGCATCAATTTGCGGGGATTCATCCTGACATGATGACGACAGCCAAAGGTATGGGCAACGGATTTCCGATGGGCGCTGTGTTAATTGCACCACATATCAAAGCTAGTTACGGACTTTTGGGTACGACATTTGGGGGAAATCACTTGGCCTGCGCGGCGGGAATTGCTGTCTTAGACGTAATCGAAAAAGAAAATTTAATTCAAAACGCGGCGGAAACGGGGGATTATCTGATCGAGCATTTACAAGGAATTTCAGGCGTGAAGGAAGTACGCGGTCGGGGACTGATGATAGGAATCGAGTTAGAAGAGGCTGTAGGGCCGATTCGGGATGCCTTATTGTTTAAAGAACATATTTTTTGTGGCTATGCGGGAAAACACACACTTCGTTTATTGCCAAGTCTGGCGATGGATAAAGCGCTGGCGGACCGCTTCTTAACAAGTTTACAAACCGTATTAACGAAATAAGGCTTGCTTTTTCACAAGAAATGTGATTATTTTGCGTTTCTTTTGTTCATCGGAAAGTCCTCAGGCAGGCGTAGAATTCCGAGGGAGAGATTTGAAATTCGTTAGAAAAAAAAAGAGAACAAGATTTTAAATAAAATTAATTGAATCAATGGCGTTAATTACAAAAATTAGAGAGAAATCAGGAATTGCGGCAGCGGCTATCGCGATCAGTTTAGTGTTGTTCCTGATTGGAAGTGATATTTTCCAAGGAAAATCATCCCTATTTGGCAGTAGTAGCCAAGAAGTAGGACAAATCGCCGGTCAAAGCATCATGGTCCAAGACTTTCAAAAGAAAGTAGAGGAAGCTACCGCTAATTACACCGCCCAAACTGGAAAAGGTCCAAGCGAGCAAGAAGCAACGATGATTCGGGACCAAGTTTGGAACCAATACGTATTAGACATTGCCTACAAAAAAGAATTTGATGCCTTAGGAATTCAAGTTTCCGAGGAAGAATTGATCGATATGGTGCAAGGAAATAATATTCATCCGTCCGTACGTCAACAATTCACCAATCCACAAACAGGTCAATTTGACAAAACATTTGTAGTTCAGTTTTTGAAAAACTTGAAAACCATGCCGGCCCAACAGCAGCAGGCTTGGGCGAATTTCGAGAAATCACTTGCCCAAGATCGCGTACGTAGTAAATACGAGAACCTGATGCGTTTAACGAATTACGTGACGCAAAGCGAAGCGAAAAAAGAATACCAAACTCAAAATGCGAAATACAATGCGCGCTTTGTTTTTGTACCCTTCTTTTCTTTACCAGATACGGCGATTAAGGTGGAGGAATCTCAATTACAAGCTTATTTGGAAAAACACAAGGGCCAATATAAGGGGGTGAATTCACGCTCGATCCAATATGTAACCTTCCCTGTGATCCCGAACAAACAAGATACGGCTGACTTTTACAGCCAAATCAAGAAACTGGCGAAGGATTTAGCGGTGGCGCCGAATGATTCAGCCTTCGCGATGTTAAATTCAGATGTGCGTACCCCTTATTTATTGCCTTATTCTGAAATTCCTCAGGACGTGAAAGCGCAATTAAATACGTTCCAAGTAGGTGGTATCTATGGTCCTTTCAAAAACGGTTTAACCTATTCCATCTACAAATACGGTGGTGTAAAGAAAGATAGCTTGTTCACTGTACGGGCAAGCCATATCCTAATCGCTCCGGCCAATAAATCGGATTCAGCGAAAGCACAAGCAAAAACTCGTGCGGAAGGAATTTTAGCCCAAATCAAAGGAGGCGCGAGCTTCGAGACTTTGGCACAAATGAACGGCATGGACGGAACGGCTCAGAACGGAGGAGATTTAGGTTATTTTAAAAACAATGGCTCGATGGCCAAAGGGTTCGAAAAAGCAATCTTTGGCTTTGCGGGTTCAGGCTTGATGCCAGGTGTTGTGGAAACAGAATTCGGCTTTCACATTGTGAAAATCACGGATCCTAAATCAAACACAGCCTATAAATTAGCAGCGATCAACAAGAGCATTGCTCCTTCTCAGGCAACGATGGACCGGGTGTATACGCAAGCGGATGCTTTTGCGACTGCGAACGGAAGTTTATCTGCCTTCGAAGTGGCTTTGAAAAAAGATAAGAGTTTAATCATGATGCGTGCGGATCGTTTGACGGAGAATGCATCAGCGATCAATAATTTGGCGAATGCGCGTGAAATTGTTCGTTGGGCTTTCGATGATAACACCGCGGTAGGTGACGGTTCGAAAAAAGTATTTGAACAAGATAATCAATACATCATCGCTTATGTAACTGGTAAAACGGATAAAGATCAAGTGAAAGTGGAAGATTTCAGAACAGAATTAACCGCAGCGGTGCGTAACGAAATCAAGGGAGAGAAAATATCTCAAAAACTAAGCGGTATTAAAGGTAGCTTAGAGCAAATCGCTCAGAAATATGGAGCGGGGGCATTGATTGAAAACGTATCGGATATTACCTTGTCGACAGGCATGTTGAACACCGCAGGTCCAGATTTAGTGGCCTTGGGTCGTATTTCAGGATTGAAAGATGGCAAGCGTTCTCCGGTATTTGTAGGCGACAATGGCGTATTTATTGTAGAGAAAACAGGTGGAATTCCTGCAGCGGATTTAGCAGATTACAGTACGTATAAGAATCAGTTGCAAATGATGGGCGTTCAACGGACATCATTCTACATCAATGAGGCCATCAAAGATGCCGCGAAAATTGTAGATAAGCGTTATAAATTCTATTAATCAGTAGAGAATTACATATGGAAAAGCATTCTGAAAGGAATGCTTTTCTTGTTTGGAAGCAAAAATGAAAGCATATATTCTTTTGGTGGTGGGATTACTGCTCATGCTCTCGAGTCCTTGGTTGCGTCAGCGCTGGGATTTAAGTGAGGATCAGCGCTTTACACTCGCGCCGAGCAGCGTCTCAGTTATTCAATCCCTCGATGCGCCTATTCGTATCAAAGTATATTTGGGCGGCAAGAACCTACCTGGTGGATTTAAACGGATGGCGAGGGCTTTGGATGAATTGTTGGAGGATCTCAAACAAAGCAGTTCGCAAGGCATTGAGATCGAGCACATCGATCTGTATGCCGAATATCCGAAGGAAGCGATGCGCCAAAAAATGGTTTTTTTGCTGGACTCCTTGGGATTACCGCCCACGAACGTGGTGAATTCGGAAGATGGGAAGCAGGTCCAACAAATGATTTTCCCCGGCATCGTCATCGAAAAAGGCGAGCGTGCGCAGGGATTATTATTGCTCAAAGGAAATCAATTAGCTTCCCCTCAGGAAGTCCTGAACCAGTCGATCGAGGGCATGGAATATGAAATCGTGCAGGCGATTCAAAGTTTAACTGACGGACCCCGGAAAAAGATCGGGTTTTTCTTAGATCATAGCCATGTGCCGGCGGTGCGCCAGCTCGATTTGATTGCTAATCTCCGCAAAAGCTATGATCTCTATCCGGTGGATTTATCCGCATCGATGACCTTGGATGGCTTGGATGCGATTTGTGTGATACAGCCAGATGTGGCTTTTAGTTCGCAGGATGTATTTAAAATAGATCAGTTTATGGTCAAAGGCGGAAAAGCTCTTTTCTTTATGGAAGGGATTGGGATGGACACGGTAATGAAACAGGGCTTGGTGGCTACACCGATCGACTTGGGATTGGGTGAATTATTTTTCCGGTCGGGCTTACGATTGAATGCGAATTTGGTGAAAGATGCCCAGTTATGTGGAGCGATACCGCTGGCGGTGGGGAATTTTGGAAATAAACCATCGATTGAATTAATGCCATGGCCGGCATTTCCCTTGATGAATGGAAATCCGGGTTCGGTGATTACAAGGAATTTGGATGCGGTGTATGGGAAATTTGTGTCGAGTGTGGATACGGTAGCCGGTGCGGGATCATTGAAAAAAACAGCATTATTGCGGACGAGTCCCTACACGCAGGTCCAGCAGGCTCCTGCTACCCTCCCCTTTTCGGCCTCGGGTAAAGAATTTGATCCCGCGAAATATAAGGCTGGGGCTAAGGTGATTTCCTATTTGGTAGAAGGGAAATTTGCGTCCGTGTTTCGGAATCGACCATTGCCAGCAGATAGTTTACAGGCGGGCTTTGTGGAACAGGGGAGGAAAGAAGGTGGTATGTTGCTCGTAGGCGATGGAGATGTGGCGCTAAATGAAGTTGACCCGAACACGAAAGGCCCGATGGGCTTGGGCTTTGATCCTTTTTCGAAGCATACGTTTGCGAATAAAGATTTTATATTGAACGCGGTGCATTATTTGTTGGACGATCAAAAGGCGCTTCTGGCCCGCAATAAAAGCGTGACCTTGCGGCCCTTGGATAAGATAAAAACGAAAGAGGAAAAGGGTTTTTGGCAATGGCTGAACTTGCTCGTTCCGCTCGGTTTTTCGTTTCTGATCTCTGCGGGGGTGATTCTGTATCGAAAAAGAAAATACAATCAGGAATGAAAACAATTTTATCCATATCTTGTTAAAAAAATATAATTAAATATTTCCAAAATTATATTGAAAACTAATGCGGAATTTGATGTAGCTATTATAGGTGCCGGCGCAGCGGGACTGCAATTGCTCTATGAATACGTGCAAAGTTCTTCGCTTGATCCTATACGTATTTTATTGGTTGATTCGGGCGATCGAGCCGAAAAATCCTGGTGTTTTTGGCAGGGGGCCGCTCCTATTTTTCCGGGTTTAATTGAAAAAAAATGGGATCAATTGGCCTTCATTGATGCGCAGGGAATTGAACGGAAATCGGCGATAGACCCATTGCATTACCATTACATCTCATCGGAAAGATTTTATAGGTATTTCTTCGAGGAGTTTATTCCTGCAAATCCAAGCATTCAAGTGGTTCAAGGCTACGCAAAGGAGGTCAAAGTGAGCGATGATGGGAGATTTGAGATTATGATGGCGGATGGGGAAAGCTATGTAGCAAATCAAGTGGCTGATTCGAGAAATAATCCGAAAGTGGGGGAACATGAGCCGGGACTTTATCAGCATTTTTATGGGAAATTCATTCGGACGGACTCACCTGTTTTTGATGGGCAGGTGGCTATGCTGATGGATTTCAGTTTGGCGCAAACGGAATCACATTTTACTTGTTTTCATTATTTGTTACCTTTTAGTGAAACTTATGCCTTGTTGGAGACAACTGTATTTAGTACTCGAGGCTATGAATTAGAAAAATACCAAGAGATTTGGGAAACGTATTGGGATTCCAAATATGGGGCACAGGTTTATCAATTGGACAAAGAGGAAATGGGAACGATTCCGATGAGCATTTTCACAAGTCCATTGGAACAGAATGGAATCAAGTCGATTGGCACCGCTGCGGGACAGGTGAAGGCATCGACGGGCTATGCATTTACGCGGATGAATCAGGATGCGAAAAATATTGTGGAAAATAAGAGTCGGCGCAAGCCTAGCCGATTTAGGTTTTACGATCGGATGTTATTGAGTATTATTCGAAGTGATACGGCTAAAATCCCGATGGTGATGAGCCGGTTATTTGCCGCTGTCCCGATGCCTCAGATATTGACCTTTTTGGATGAGAAAAGTAATTTATTCCAGGAAGTACAAATATTCTGTAAATTACCGATCGGCCTTTTTTTAAAACATGCATGGAAACACTTTATTTCGGTCAAATAAGGGCATATTTTGGTACAATCCTTTCCGGTTTTTATGGGCTAATGCTTTATTTGGCGGGACCTATGGATCCGAAAATCGAATGGGTTTTTGCGGGTATTTTGATGTTTGTGATAGGCATTCCGCATGGGGCGGGCGATCATTTGGTCGTCAAAAAATGGAGAGAGGCGCAAGGGATGCCCTTTTCGATCGTCCGTTTTATGGTTTTGTATTTGGGGGTCATGGTTCTTTATGCCCTGCTATGGTATTTTCTGCCGGCGCTTTCCTTTATTTTATTCATCTTGATTTCGGTTTTCCATTTTGGGGATTTGGAGGAGAAGGAATCGGGGGATGACAGCTTTCGTTCATTACTTAGAAAATTAAGTGTAGGGACTGGGATTTTGGGCTGGATTTTATATTTTCATGATGAGGAGGTTAAATTGATTGTAGGTGGGGCGATAGGGACCTTGCCGGCTCAGGTGCCGAATTACCTTCCATTTGTTTTCGGGGCTTGTCTGATGATTGGGTTTAGGCGATCAGAGATAAAGCGATTTAGCAATACTTTTCTATGCCTTTTGATCGGCTGTTTTTTACCTATTATTCCGGCCTTTGTTTGCTATTTTGCGGGTTGTCATGCGGTGTATAGTATGCAAGATATGTCATTGCATTTGGGTATACGAACAAAAAACCTGCTGATTAAGCTTCTTCCCTTTAGCTGCCTAGCCTTTTTATTAGGGTTTTTGTACTTAAAATTCCTTGGAAGTACGCAGGCTATTTTTCATTCGTTTGTCTTTCTTTCCTTGTTGACAATGCCACATTTTTGGTTGATGCATCATTTTGTGAAAAAAAAATAACGTATTTATGATACGTATTGGACAATTTTGATAATCTTTTTAAATTTTTTTATCTTTTTTAAAAACATTTCTAATAAATTTAATGTTTAAGAGTCAAGTTTCATTTTAAACAAATTATTTATGGAAATTTTAAACATTCTATTGGACGGCAGTTTAGCTGCTGGAGATTACATTGGATTTACCTTCTTTACGGGGTATATGTCGATGCTTGCTGCTTCTATCTTCTTCATTGTAGAAAGAGGTACAGTTAATGATAAGTGGAAAACATCTTTATTGATTTCTGCTTTGATCACATTTATTGCTGCTGTGCATTATTTCTACATGCGCGGTGTTTGGTTGGAAACGCATGAGTCTCCAACACAGTTTCGTTACATCGACTGGACATTAACAGTTCCTTTGATGTGTATTGAGTATTATTTGATTTTGAAGCCAGCTGGCGCGAAATCAGGTATGTTATCTCGCTTAATCTTTGGTTCTGTGGTTATGTTAGTTGCAGGATACATTGGAGAGGCAGTAGTTCCAGCACAAAACGTGATGTGGGGAATCATCTCTACATTGGGTTGGGCATTGATCATCTATGAAATCTACATGGGTGAGGCGTCTAAATTGGCGGCAGCTTCGACAAACGAGAACGTGAAGTCGGGTTACAATGTAATGCGTTGGTTCACATTAGTAGGTTGGGCAATCTATCCAATCGGCTACATGATGTTACCAGGTAACTTATTATCAGGATTTGCTGGTAATATCGATTTAGCTTACAACATTGCTGATGCGGTAAACAAAATTGGTTTTGGTTTGGTTGTTTATTCAATCGCCAAAGGAGCTACAGCAAGCGAAAAATAAATTATCATTTGTTTGGATTTTGCGAAAAGGGAAGAGGCGATGTCTCTTCCCTTTTTACATTTAGATCTACTTATGGGAGCTAGATCAGGTAATTCAAAATTTTGAAGGTTAGGGCTAGCATTTTTAAGTCAATATCCCTGCATGGGATGAAAATACAATCAACAAATAATTGGTATAGTACCCAAAATATTTTAACTTCAAGGTTTGAAAACCATTGCACATTTTTTTTAGCCCTATATAGATAATGAAATTCTTAGTCGCATCGAATGTATTATTAAAGCAGATTTCCGCCATTAACGGGGTGGTTGCGAGCAACCCGATTATTCCGATTTTGGAAAATATTTTAGTGGAATTGACGGGGGATAGACTAACCCTCACCGCCTCGGATTTACAGACGGTGATGACGACGACCTTGGATGTGGAGGGTTTTGAGAATGGGTCGATTGCCTTGCCGGCCCGTTTATTATTGGAGACCTTGCGGAGTTTGCCGGACCAGCCGGTGACTATTGCGGCCGATGCAGGAACTTTTGGTGCGGAAATTTCTACCCAAAACGGCCGATTTAAATTAAGTGGTGAGAATCCAATCGATTTTCCTCGGGTACCTGAGGTAGCGAAAAATCAGTCGATTTCTTTGTCGGCCATCACCTTGGGTGAGGCGATAGCAAATACCTTATTAGCTGTATCGAATGATGATATGCGTCCGGCGATGACGGGGGTATTGATTCAAATGATGGGGGATCATACGAATTTTGTGGCGACGGATGGGCATCGTTTGGTGCGATATCGTCGGAAAGACATTCGTCCTGAGTCGCAGAGCAGTTTAATTTTGCCGAAGAAGGCATTGGCTTTGTTGAAGTCTACCTTACCGACTATGGATACGGTAGTACAAGTAGAATTTTCGTCGTCGAATGCGTTCTTTAGTTTTCAGAGTTTTCAGTTAATATGTCGGATCATCGACGAGCGATTCCCGGAGTATGAAAATGCGATTCCGAAGGAGAATAATGAAGTGGTGACGATTAATCGCTTGGAGTTATTGAGTTCGGTGAAGCGTATATCGATTTATTCGAATAAGACGACACATCAGATTCGCTTGAAGTTAACGGCTAATTTGTTGACGCTTTCCGCGGAGGATTTAGATTACTCGAATGAGGCGAATGAGGCTTTGGTTTGTGAATATACGGGCAAGGATATGGAGATTGGGTTTAATGCCAAATTGATTTCTGAGTTATTGAGTAATTTATCTTCGAAATCAGTGGATATCCGATTGAGCGAGCCGAATAAGGCGGGTTTGATTATTCCATCGGATCAGGATGAACATGAGGATATCTTGTTGTTAGTGATGCCAGTGATGTTGAATTCGTATAACTAAAAATAGGTATTAGGTAATAAGTAATAGGTAATAAGTAATAGGTAATAGGTAATAAGTAATAGGTAATAGGTAATAAGTAATAGGTAATAGGTAATAAGTAATAGGTAATAAGTAATAGGTAATAAGTAATAGGTAATAAGTAATAGGTATTAATTATAAAAATATGAAAAAGATCTTGTTATTTTTGATGGTCATGTTGAGTCTTTCTGCGTTTGCGGCGGAGGGAGATGGCGTGACATTTTTTGAGGGTAGTTTTCGTCAAGCATTGGCGAAGGCGAAGAAGGAGAAGAAAATGGTTATGTTTGATGCCTATACGTCTTGGTGTGGGCCGTGTAAAGTATTGAAGACCAAGGTTTTTCCAAATAAGGAATTAGGTGATTATATCAATGAACATTATGTGGCTATTGGCGTCGATATGGAGGCGGGTGAAGGTCCGGCCTTAGGGAATATGTACCCATTGGAGGGGTATCCGACGATCATGTTTTTGGATGCAAATGGTAAGATTAAGAAGAAAGTATTAGGATTGCCTCAGGGTGGTGCGAAGGAGTTATTGAGCATCGCGAAATCGGTGAAGAACTAAGGGTATATTAATTAGGAAAAAGGCCTGAAGCAATTCAGGCCTTTTTTTATGTCAAAAGATTTCGGCTTTTGGACTTTTAAAAATTTGACTTTGGGCTTAGATAGACTCCAGCCTATTTGACTTGGGATGATTTGATTTCAGGCGATTTGACTTCTTATGATTTGATTTCGGACTTTTATTGACGCTGGCATATTTGACTTGGGATGATTTGATATCGAGCGAATTTCCGTAGCAATCGTTTTTGGAAAACATTCATACTTAAATTATCCCTTCGTCTTCAGCTTGATTTTTTAGGTCGTGCATTTCGACTGGTTTAGTGGATTTTTTGCGCATGCGGATGTTGATAAATTCCACAAATACGGAGAAAGCGATGGAGAAGTAGAGGTATCCTTTGGGTATTTGTCCGATGGTATTTCCGAGGATGCTGAGTTCTGAATCGTGGCTGGCTTCGGCGATGAGCATGAAACCGATCATGATGAGGAAGGAAAGGCCGAGGACTTGGAGTGAGGGGTGGTTGTTCACAAAGCGTCCTACGGGGCCTGAGAAGCCCATCATAATGAGGGCGGAGACGACCACGGCGAGGATCATGACGAGGATGTTATTGGATAGGCCGATGGCCGTGAGGATGGAATCGATGGAAAAGACGAGGTTGATGAGTGCGATTTGGGTAACGATTTGGCTAAATGCGGCGTATTTTTTGCCTTTTTGGTGGGCGTCGATGTGTGGTTCTTCGCCTTCGAGTTTTTGGAAAATTTCATTCGTGGCTTTGTAAAGGAGGAAAAGTCCTCCGATGAAGAGAATGATGGCTTGTCCGGTGGGTGCGGCGGAGAAGAAGGTAGAATGGATGTGGGCGAAGGGTTGTTGGAGTGAAATGAGGATGGAAATCCCAAACAGTAGGACAATGCGAAAGACCATGGCGAGGGCGAGGCCGATGTTGCGGGCTTTGGCTTGGGATTCCTGAGGGAGTCTGGAGGCGGTGATGGAGATAAAAATGATGTTATCGATGCCGAGAACGATTTCTAAGAAAGTGAGGGTCAGTAGACTAATGAGGGAATCGAGCGTCAAAAGGTTTTCCATGCGGGTTATTTAGTGGCTACAAAGATGGTGGCTTTCGGGTAGAAAATCAACAAAAGTGCCTTAGGAGCAAAAAAAATCAATGTTTTTTTTATTGATGGCTTGCATCAAAAATAAAAAAGTCAGATATTTGCAAACCCATTCAGCGGAATGGTCCTATAGCTCAGCTGGTTCAGAGCACCTGCCTTACAAGCAGGGGGTCCTAGGTTCGAATCCTAGTGGGACCACCAGAATCCACCTCAAAAGGGTGGATTCTTTTATTTTACGGCAGCGGTAGCAAAGTGGGTATCACGAGAGGGATTTTCAGGTGAAATGTGGATTTGTTTAAATTTAAACGAAGTCAGGAGATAACCTTTATTGGTCCAATTTTTGCAGACGACTTACAAATCATAAGATGATTGATTGGGTATGATTATACTTTAGAGGAGACACCGAAATAGTAAAAGGGATATGGACTAGTGAAATTCATCACCATATTCTTTCACTATTGCACTATCCAGTTTCTGTCCTATATTTTTTTGCTTTGTTAAATTATTATTTAAATAAAGATTGGCATTTATTTTAAAAGCAACGAGGTTCAATAATTCTTTTACCTCTGACTTATTTTTTTGCATAATTGAATCGGCTTTTTGGGGTCTATTAAAACGCATCACACCTTTACCCTGATTCACTTGCATTTCATATGTTATAGTGGGTTCAAATACAACAGCCATTTTAAATCGTGCTTGTTCTATGGTACTCTCGCGAGAGTTTTCTATTTTATATAGTGCATCTAATTGACGCTCATACTCCTGAATACCTTTAATAATTTCCACATTTTTAATCATACGTAATCCGCCAGCAGATTTAATTTGGTCTAATCCTATATGGGAGCTTTCAAAAGTTTTTCTCAATAATAGATTGCGAGTATAGTAGTAAAAATCTTCGTTAGTAATGGTATTATTATTAATTTTCTGAAAAAATGTATCCATTGCCCGTAACTCTTTAGTATTTAAATTAATTACATCATCAACGTTTATTAAATCTAATTTTAGGTCCTCATGTACATTTTGTAAATAAGAAATTTCTCTATGCTTTTCAACTTGCTGCTCTCTAATATTCTCAGCGAAAAAACCCAGACTCACAGCCAAGAACAACATTAAAAATTCAGTAATGTACTCTTTCCACTTTTTGGGATGATGTGATTGATGATGTACTTCCATTATTTTATATTATTGTTAATTTAAATGTTGTCATTAGATTTTTTCAAAAAAAGAGACCCCATTTTCAGAGGTCTCTTCTCTATTTTATCAAACTTTAAAATATAAATTACTTAAGATTTACAACATCTTTTGTATCATAAATAGGCCACTCGAAAGAAATTTTTCCGTCTTTATTAATACCATAAGAATCAAAAAGAACAGATTTGCCTACTTCTCCTTTTTTGTTTTTCCAAGTAAAATCAACCCAAACATGGCCATACTTGCTTCCATCAGGCATTGTGACTACTTCATAAATAGCGCCCCCCATATTTAAATTACCATCCATTAATTCTCTTTGCTTTTTGAAGCCTTCAATAAGTACTGGAATTTTTACACCCACCGTTGTATCAGTATTAGATGGCCAAATATTATGATACGATTTTGCAGTATCGGCATAAGTGGAAGCGTAAGTAGCCCAGTCGCCATTGGCAAATGCGGTAATACTTTTTTTAATTAAATCTACATCTGGTCCCGAAGCAGTTACAGTGCCTGTTGTTTCCGTTTTGCTTTCTTTGGTTGTACAAGCAATCATTGACGTTAGTACGAGAAAACTTAATAATAATTTTTTCATA
>CAIVPF010000080.1 GCA_903907745.1 uncultured Cytophagaceae bacterium
TGCAATTAAGAGGGGCAACATGGCGATGGTCAAGTACATCGTTCCTGCGGCGAGGCTGGCGCGTGCGGCGACGTTTTGATTTTTAGCGGACATCACGCGTTGAAAAATATCTTGTTGGGGTATGGAGCCAAGACCAATGGTAATCCAGGCCGCGCCGTAGGTCAACCAATCCTTCCAGGTATTTTCCCGCGGGGTGAATTCGAAAAAATGCGGAGGTTGCTTGTTTATAAATCCTTGGAAATCAGGAATTTTATCCAATAAAAGATAGGCCAAAAACAATAAGCCAATAATCAAAATTATGTTATGCAAGAAATCCGTAAATGAAATCGACCACATACCTCCCAATAAGGTGTAGGTCATAACCAACAAAGCGCCTAGGACGATACCGGCCTCCGTGGAGATCGGCAATAAGAGGTGCATGGTTAAACCCAGTGCCACTAATTGGGCAGAAATCCAACCAAAATAGGATGGAATCATCACCAAGGCTGAAACCTTCTCTGAAAGGAGACCAAAGCGGATTCGGAAATAATCACTAAAGGTTAAAACGGGGAGGGGATATAGTTTTTTGGCATAAATCGCCCCGACAATAAATAGCCCTAATGCCGCCCCAAAAGGCTCCTCTACGACCGCCAGCAATCCTCCTCGCACAAATTCACGTGGCGCCCCTAAGATGGTCTCAGAGCCAAACCATGTAGCAAAAGTCACCATGGTCGCTAGGGCAAAAGGTAAGGAACGCCCCGCTAACACAAAGTCCTGCGTGTTGTGAATCCGCTTGCTTGCCCACCAACCTACCCCGAGGTTTAACAACAAATAAAAAATAACAAATCCTACGAGCATCCTAAAAAAATCAGCACAAAAATAAAGATTTTTATGAGAACCTTTTACCTTTACAAGCTTATGAGGAAATATTGGATTTTCATTTATATATGTTTTGCGTTCCTCAGCCAGTCATGTACGCGTACAAACTGGCACCGCGTATTTACACATTCAAGCCTTTCTGCACTCGCTTCAGGTATTTATATTGAAGAATTAGAAAGCAAAAAAGTCGTTTTTGAGCATCATTCCGATCATTTTTTTATGCCGGCAAGCAATACCAAATTGCTGACTTTTTTAATGGCCAATCGATACCTTCCCAGCACCATACCGAACTTCAAGTATCAGGAAACGCCAGATTCTTTATTCGTTTGGGGCGTAGGAGATCCAAGTTTTTTAGATCCTCGGTTTCAAAACAAGGCGCTACTTGATTTTATGCAGGCCATTAAAAAGACCGTGATTTTGGCAGATGCGGATGGGCAAATCCCGGCCTTTGGAAGCGGCTGGGCCTGGGATGATTACAACGATGATTATTCGGCAGAAATCAGCTCATTGCCCATCTATGGAAATTTAGTTCGCTTGGCTACTAAAAAAGGAAATTGGGCTTTTTCGCCAGGTCGGTTTAAAAATAGTGCTCAAGTAAACGGAGCCTATAAACAAGTCCAACGCGAACGATTAAGCAATCAGTTTTCTTTGCCTTTATTAGGGGCTGGGAAATCTTGGACCCAACAAGTTCCCTTCCTGACTTCCAGCAAATTAAGCGCTGATTTATTGGCTGATACCTTAGGCCGACCTGTTTTTGCATTTCCGAAAGCGCTGTCGCCACAAGTAAAAACCTATTATTCAGGGGCCTTAGATAGTTTATTCATCCCCTTGTTGCATGAAAGTGATAATTTAATCGCGGAGCAATTATTGGTCATGATGGGATTCGAAAAATCCTGGGGTCGAAGTGCGCCCGAAGTAATAAAATCATTATCGAATCTTCCAGAGAATGCCTGGCTGAAAGAAA
>CAIVPF010000081.1 GCA_903907745.1 uncultured Cytophagaceae bacterium
CGAGTTTAAGGATAAGGTGATCAATAACCCTGCCCCGCTTTGGACGAAATCTCCATCGGAATTAACGGATGAGGATTATTTGAAATTCTACGAGGAATTATATCCATTCCAAGAAAAACCTTTGTTCTGGATTCATTTGAACGTGGATTATCCATTTAACCTGACAGGGGTTTTGTATTTCCCGAAGGTGAAAAACGAGATGCAATTGCAACGCGAAAAAATCTCCCTATACAGCCGTCAAGTGTTTATTACGGATGAAGTGAAGGATATTGTTCCGGAATTTTTGATGTTGTTGCACGGGGTGATCGATTCCCCAGATATTCCGTTGAACGTTTCACGCAGTTTCTTGCAAGCGGATTCCAACGTAAAGAAAATCAATAGTTACATCACCAAAAAAGTAGCTGATAAACTACAAGAATTATTCAAATCGGACCGCCCGGCTTTTGAAGAAAAATTCGCTAACATCGGCCTTTTCATCAAATATGGTATGATTTCCGATGAAAAATTCATGGAAAAAGCGAAAGATTTTTGTTTGGTGCAGGAAACAACAAACAAATATTTCACGCTCGACGAATACGCGGAACATGTACAAGCGGCCCAGACGGATAAGGACGGGAGCAAAGTGTATTTGTACACGACGGATGAGCAATTACAAGATGCCTTTATTCAATCCGCCACGAACAAAGGATATTCCGTATTGAAAATGGACAACATGATTGACAGCCATTTCATCAATACCATGGAATCCAAACTAGAAAAAACGCAATGGAAACGCGTGGATGCGGATGCCATTGATAAGTTAATTGATACCGGCATTCAATTAGAAGCCATTTTAAGCGATGCCCAAAAAGAGGTGGTCAAAAAGGTGTTCGAGGAAACATTGAACGACAAACAAAAGGTGGTAGCCGTAGAGGCGATGTCGCCAGATGAATTACCGGCCATCGTTACTCAAAACGAATTTATGCGTCGGATGGCGGATATGTCGAAGACCGGTGGTGGCGGGATGGGGATGTTTGGCGCGATGCCGAATACCTATAACATTACGATTAATGCGAATCACCCTTTGATTAATAAATTGGCCGATTTAGCTTCGGAAGATGAGCAAAAGGCCTTAGCGAAACAAATCTCGGATTTGGCATTGCTGAGCCAGAACTTGTTGACCGGTGCGGATTTAACTGCATTTATCAAACGGACCGTGGATGGATTTTAAGCCTGTACATTCATAAGAAGTATAGCACTTTTGATGTCAGATGTATACAAAACCAAAACGAAAAAAGACGCTTTAAGGCGTCTTTTTTTATGGATTCATGGCAAGAATTATAATTTTCTAACAATTAATTTTTTAGTGACTACGGAGCGGCCATCGATTTCTAATTGGTACAAAAACATCCCATTATTAAAATCGCGGAGGGAAATCCGAACGGAACGTTGGTCTTTTTCCAGTGTCACATCCTTCACTTCTTGGCCTAAAATATTATAAAATACGATTTTCACTTCGCGAACGGGTGCGGTAATTTGATAATCGACATCGACAAAATCAGTGGCGGGATTCGGGTAAAGATGTGAAACTTGGATGCGATCTCCGGCGTACAAGTAGTTGTCTGATTTAAACGCGAAGGAGAGGCTTGCTAACAAAGCAAGCATCCAAACCGAGAAAAATAAATTTTGTACACGTAAAATCATGTATGGAAATTACATAATAATTCGTTGCGCCAAACATACAAATGGGCAAAGCCCCTAATTTCAATGACAAAAGGGCAAATTTTAAGGTTTTTTAACAGCGGGTGTCGGAGCCACTCGCTTTTGAATCATGTCCAATGAGATTTTTTCAGGTAGTCTCCATCTAAATCCGTCGAGGAATTGTAATTCTTCCTTCCACTCTTTGGGAGGGACAAATTTCGCTTCGGGTTTTGTGATAAAGGTGATTTTTTTAACTTTATTGTCGGCGAAAAATAAGTTCATTCGACTACATTCTACGCGATTCAGTCCGGTCGTCACCTTTTTTTCGTCCATGACATGGTAGACGCTTTCGCCATTACCTTCGACATGTACATGTTCTAGTTCAGAGTTTTGACCAAAATAGACCCAAATTTTTCGACCTTTGATCTGGTTAAAATGTTCGACGGAATCTTTTGAAATCACAAAGGATTTACCGCGAAGCCTCATTTCTTTAAGGGTTTGATTCTGTAGAAACAAGGAAATGGAATCGGCTTGGGATTGGGAATCCTGGGTCCAAATAATTGGCTTTTGGTAAAAATGAATCACGGAATCACGGACGTCATAGCCTAGGGAATCGCATTTGCCGGATAAATCGGATTTATAAATTTGGACATTTTTATAGGCAAATAATCTTCGGATCGAATCCTGTTTATTATTCAGGGAAACGAGGGTATCTGCGGTCAGGTAAAGTGTGTCCTTTTCCATGATATTTCGCATGAGGGCGTGTCCATAAACACGCGTCAAACCCGTTTTTCCTGCGTAACGTCCGTGGTCACCTGTTAAAATGACTTTTTCTTTTTGGCTTAAAAATTCCACTCGGCCCCGTGCGACACCGATTTGCGTGGGGCTATCGTAGAAAAGTGTGTCAGCGGATAAGATATATTCATCGGTTTTTGCGGTAGAACGACCGGTGAAATTGGATACTTTGGTTTGAGTATTATAAAAACCTGCTGAGGTGAGGACGGTGTCTTTTTCGGTAATAATCTCGGTGGGGCAAATGAAAAAAGCTTCTTTGGAGGCGGTGTTATAACGCAGGGAATCGGCTTTGAGGTTTCCACCTTCTTTGTCGAGGACGCGGACTTTTTCTTTGAAAAGGAAATTTTTGGTGCTTGTATTATAGAAACCTTCCCGACTGGTTAGTGTTGATTTTTTATCGATAATTTTCGCGCCCGTGTGGTAGATGGCCATGCGGGAATTGAGGTCATAATCGAGTTTATTGGTCGTTAAAATAATGGTATGATCGTCTAATTTTACGCGGCCGGAGACGTAGGCTTGTCGGGTATCGCCGCTATACAGGGCGGAATCACCGGTGATTGTGACGGTGTCGGCTTGAATAATGCGGACGTGGCCGTAGGCTTCGACGTTATTGGTTGTGCTATTTAAAACGGCTTGATCGCAACTGAGTGTGGTGGTTCCTTGGCGTAGCAAAACATGCCCAATGAGCTCCTTTCGCATGATTAATTCTTGTTGGTAGCCCTTTAAACTATCAGCGCGGATTAATTCCACTTGACTTTGGCCTTTGGATAAAAAGGGGAAAATCAAAAGAAATAGGATTAATATGTTTGAATATAGCCGCATCTTGGGAGCGAATCATTAATTTCGCCTTTCATTAGGACGTGCAATTTACCAATTTTATGCTGGAAGATTTTATCAATTTTGTTCAAAAAGAGAATTTATTCCAGGCGGATGAAAAAATCCTCGTTGCGGTAAGTGGTGGCATCGATTCGATGGTGCTGTCGAAATTATTTTCGATGGCTCATTTCAATTTTGCCATCGCCCATGTGAATTTTAGTTTACGGGGGGAGGAATCCTTGGCTGATGAGGTGTTTGTCAAAAAATGGGCTAAAACCTTAAAGGTCCCCTACTATTCCATCGTTTTTGACACCAAGGCCTTCGCGGAAAAGGAAAAGTTATCGATTCAGGTGGCTGCGCGGATGTTACGGTATGCGTGGTTTGAGGAGATTCGGGTTTCTGAGGGATATGCCTATATCGCGACGGCGCATCAGGCGATGGATCAGGCGGAGACGGTATTGATTAATTTGAGTCGGGGTACGGGAATTGCGGGATTTCATGGGATACCCTTGAAAAATGGCCATATCATTCGTCCGATGGCCTTTGCGTCGCAGGAGGAATTATTTGATTTTGTGGTGCTTCAAAAATTAACTTGGCGTGAAGATTCGTCGAATGAATCCACGAAATATGTCCGAAATTTTATTCGGCATGAAATTATACCCAAATTCGAGGAGATTAATCCGCAGTTTGAAACTTCGATGTTAGAAACGAGCCGGAAAATTCAGGGGATCGAGGCTTGGATGCGGGAGGAAGTGGAAATGTGGAGGTCCCAACATGTACATCAGGATTCAGCGGGACATCTTTTTGTTAAAATTTCAGACAATTTTTCTGCCAAAATGCGGGTTATTTATGAGGCATTTTTAAAGGAATTCGACTTTACTTTTGCCCAAATGGATCAATTATTTTCCTTGTCATCGGAAAAAGTGGGGCAGGTTTTTGAGTCGCCTACGTATATGTTAAATCATGACCGGGCGCAATGGGTGATAACGCGAAAAACGCAACAGGATTTTCGGCCTATTTTAGTGCAGGAAGAGGACGAGGAGGTTTTGATTGATTCAAAAACCATGCAAATTTATGTGGAGGAAAATGGTCCTGATTTCGCAATTACGACCGCGGCGAATGTCGCATGTGTGGATGCGGATTCCTTGACCTTCCCTTTGGAGATTCGTAAATACCAGGAGGGCGATTGGTTTTGTCCTTTAGGTATGAATTCCAAAAAACTGATTTCTGATTTTTTAACGGACCGAAAGGTGCCTGTAGCTGTAAAAAAGGACACCTATGTTTTATTGAGCAAAGGTTCTATCGTTTGGGTGATCGGCCATCGGATCGATAATCGTTTCAAAATAGGTGATAAGACCGAAACCGTGATGATTTTCACATTACCCTAGCTTTGGTCCCCCTGTAGCTTTGTGTAGCTTTGGCAATCCTTGCCGGATTGCCAAAGCTAAGCGAGAAAAAATAATTTTCGAGGAAAATAACTGATATTCTTAAAATTCCAAAAACCTCCCAGGAACCCACCCTAGCTTTGGCAAACCGGCAAGGATTGCCAAAGCTAAAGCGGGGAATTGACATTTTCTCTTAAAAAACTGATATTTTTATCGAATTAATTTCCGATACGTCTCCGTCCGAATAGGATCTAATAAACTTAAATACGCAAAGGCTTGTTGGCGCTCCCCAACCGTCGCCTCGTCCATAATCGATACAATCTCATCCGCTTTGGCATCGAAAAAAACACGTATTCCCGCCGCCCCAGGACGCAAAGAATTCAAATTCCGAATCTGATTAAACACCTCCAAAATCCCTTTCCGAGTCCCATCCGGCTTATCCTTAAAGGTATCCAAATACATCCGATGATACGAATAATTCACCTCGCGAATTCCTTGCACCTGTTGATTAATCAAGTTTTCCGCAATCGCCATCCGCGACCGAACATCCGTCACGACGCCCCATCCACTCCCAGAATTCTGAGCCAGATTGGTTAAATTATTCAATTTTTGAACAAAAAAATCACCCCCAAATTCCCCAAAAGAATCATAATGGTACGCACAGGACAAATAGGCATAATAAGCCAACATCGAGCTTAAATTATCCATAAAACTATTGTCATTATACGTAATTGGCGACCCTGTCAAATATTTAAAATTGAAATTCTTGTCCACCACATTCAAAATCACAGTTTCATAGGACGTCCCAAAAACCGGTCGAAGCACCTGAACCCGCGCCGTAGCCTCATAATCACCTTGAGAGGTGGCTTTGGTCAACAATAAATTGATATTTAATTTAATTTTTTCTTCCGGCGCAAAATTATCATTCGACCAGCGACGTCCGGAAAGGAAATCCTGCATGGTACGCTGTAACTCGGTATAAATTTGGGAAGAACCTCGTTGCTGATCGAGCTGCAATTGCTCTGTATTGATCGTAACCGTGGCCTGAATTTCTTGGGCCTGAAGAGCCCAAGAAAATAAGCACGCAAATAGGATCAGCAAGATCGAATTAGATTTCATACGAAATCACACAGATTAGTTTTCGTCCTTATCTGCTTCGCGATCTCTGAAATCAACCTTATCAGCTAAAAAATCGTCAATAGCCAAGGCCGAAGGCTTTGGCATACGCTCATAGTATTTTGAAATTTCGATTTGCTCACGGTTTTCGAAAATCTCCTCTAAATTGTCCACTGAAGAAGCAAATTCAGATAATTTATTCGACAACTCCTCCTTCATTTTACTTGAAATCTGACGCGCACGTTGGCCAATAATCGCCACCGATTCGTACACATTTCCAGTCTTTGCAGCAATTTTATCTACATCACGCGTGATGATGGATGGATTTGTTTGGATCTTAGACATCGCTTATATTTTTAATTAAGATTGTAAAATTATAAAAATTTGGGGAATAAAACTACTGAGGTCCCGTGGCCACTTTGGACGTATTCGACTTCTCCTTTTCCACCATGGCCTTGTATTCAGCCTCCAGTTTAGCAATTCGATCAACTTCCTTATTACTTTGATCATACATCCGTTCCGCATCTTTCAAATACGCACTCTGTGGATATTTATCAATCAAATCCAAATAAAATTTAGACGCCTCCGAATAACGCTCCTTTTGTTTATTCTCAATCGTACTTTTTGCCAGATCATATTGTGCCAAAACTTTCATATAGGCCATCTCCTCGTTGAAATCAGAATCCGGAAAATCCCGCTGGAAATTCGTAATCTCAATCACCGAAGATTTCAAAGACGCAATATTAAACGAGGAAGTTTTGTGATATAATTTAGCCTTTTCATAGGCTTTGCGCTCTAACTTCTTCCGCAATTCCCGAATAATATTCGTACACTCATCCCGAAATTTCGTCTCCGGATAATTATTCAAATAAGATTGAATCTCATTAATCGCAGACAAAGTTCCCGTTTGATCCAAATTGAAATTCGGCGAATCTTTATACAAAGAATAAGCCGACATGTAAATCGCCTCCTCCGCATACTCACTCCGCGAAAAAACCTCTGCAAACTTCTTGAAATGAGAATTCGCTACCGTATAATTACCTAATTGAAAATCACAATACGCCTGATAAAATGTTGCTATTTCTTGCGTAGAATCCCCTTTCATCAAAGGCATAATCTCATCAAACAAAATACCCGCCTTATCATAATCCTTCTTCTTGTAATAATCCATCGCGGCCTTATATTTTGTCGGCAGATTAGCACTTTTTCTAAATTTCTCAAATTTACCGCAAGAACTCAAGCCCATCACCGCGATAAACCCAACCAAGATGTATTCTTTCCATTTCATAGACCACAAAGATAAAGATTAATTACGACTAAATTGTAAATGATACAGCGCCGAATACAATCCATTTTTAATTAATAATTCATCATGACTTCCCCTCTCCTTAATCTCCCCCTTGTCCATCACCAATATTTGATCCGCATTTCGAATCGTCGACAATCGATGCGCAATCACCACCGATGTCCTCCCCTTCATCAAGGTCGAAATCGCCGATTGTATCAATAATTCCGACTCCGAATCCACCGAAGAAGTCGCCTCATCCAACACAATAATCTTCGGATCATGAACCAGCGCCCGAACAAAAGAAATCAATTGACGCTGCCCCACACTCAAGGTCGCTCCACGTTCCATCACCTCATAGCCATAACCACCCGGCAATGACATAATAAATTCATGCACCCCCACCATCTTCGCCGCCTCCTCAATCTTTTCCTGGCTAATCAACGAATCCCCTAAATGAATATTATAGGCAATCGATGAACTAAACAAAAACACATCCTGCAATACCACCGAAATATGATTTCGCAAACTCCCTATTTCATATGCTGGCAAAGAAATCCCATCAATTTGAATTTGCCCTTGCTGGCAATCATACATACGACCCAATAATCCTATAATCGACGATTTTCCCGCCCCCGTCGCCCCCACAATCGCCACCGTTTGACCCGGTTTCACCTCAAAACTCACATCCCTCACCACCCACTCATTTTCCAAATATGCAAACCATACCTTCGTAAATTCAATATGGCCTTTCACCTGATCCGCAGATACCGTTCCATTATTTTGAATGTATTCCTCTGAATCCAATAAAGTCAAAATTCGCTCCGTACTCACAATCCCCATTTGAAGCGTATTAAAACGATCCGCCAACATCCGAATAGGCCTGTAAAACAAATTAATAAACATGATAAAGGCCGTCAAAGTACCCACGGAGATTTCCTCTTTAAGGATATACGTTGACGCCAACCACACCACCAATCCCGAACCCACCGCCGCAATTACATCCGCCACCGGAAAATATAAAGAATAGGCCAAAATCCCCCGAATATTAGCATCCCGATGCTCCTCATTAATGTGATTGAATTTTTGCATCTCCCGCTTTTCCGCATGAAATAATTGCACTATAAACATCCCCGAAATATGCTCCTGAACAAATGAATTCAAATTCGCCACCGCCAAACGCACCTCATTGAAGGATTTTTTTATGTATTCCTTAAATACGTATGTCGAAATAATCATAAACGGCACGGTAACCAAAATCACCAATGTCAAACGCCAATCCGTATAAAACATCACCCCGATCACCAAAAACAATTGCAATAAATCCCCCGCAATCGACGCCAATCCTTCCGAAAATACATCATTCAAGGTCTCAATATCCGAAACGGTGCGCGTGACGAGCCGACCAATCGGCGTGGCATCAAAAAACGACAATTTTAAATGCACAATCTTCGAATACAACTGGACCCGAATGTCCCGAATCACGGTTTGACCTAGAAATCCAGCCAAATAACTCGTCGAAAATTGCAATCCGGTCTGTAAAAACAAAACCGCTATCATATAGTAAAACATCTGAATCAATTCCTGCAATTTATCCGCAGAAACATAATGATCCAGCGTATATCGAATCAATAAAGGTATCCCCGGAGATACCCCCGCCGTACACAAAATCAAAAAAACAAGAAGCCAAAATTTAAGCCGATACGGCTTTATGAAGCCATAAATGCGACGAATGATGTATAAATCAACAATTTTGCCACTGGCTGATTCTTTCAAAATTATTCAGAAATTGTTGTTTGACAAGTACCACAACCTTTCGCACATCCCGCCTGAGATTTACCGAAAAATTGCTTATACACCAACCGACCTAAATAAGTCAAAGCAGCTAAAAACACCAATGCAATCAAGATATTTTCCATAGCTTATATTTTCCAATGCGCCTGCAAAGTTGATAAAAATTCCTCAAATATAGGCCCCGCCCCTATAATTTCTCCCTTAAAAATCACATCCTCCCCTCCTGAAAAATTCGTCACACGCCCGCCCGCCTCTTCGATAATAATCTTCCCTGCTGCCACATCCCAAGGCTTTAAATTAGCCTCAAAAAATCCCTCAAATCGCCCACATGCCGTATAAGCTAAATCAATCGCCGCCGCACCCATCCGCCGCAAACCATGACTTTTTTGCATGAGGGTCTTCAACAAAGCCAAATATTGATCCTGATACGAAAAATCATAATAGGGAAAACCCGTGGCCAACAAACTTTTATTCAAACGATCCGTCGAAGAAACCCGAATCGATCGACCATTTAAAAAAGCACCTGTCCCCTGGCTAGCATAAAATAATTCATCCCGATTGGGTTCATATATCATACCCAAAACCGGCTGTTTCTTAAAAATCAACCCCACCGAAACCGCATATACGGGCAAGCGATGTAAAAAATTCGTGGTGCCATCCAAGGGATCAATCACCCAATAATAACCCTCCCCGATTTCCTCCTGCCCCGTAGCGCTTTCCTCCGCAATAAATCCAGCCTCAGGAAAAACCTTGGACAATCCGGTTTTTAAGCGATTTTCAGCCTGCTGATCTACATAAGAAACCAAATCATTCGTTCCCTTGTATTGAATATCCGCCACCGAAACCTGTTCCACCATTCCTTGAATCCAAAGCCCCGTCTCTCGAACGATAGGCAAAGAATCAGCTAAAATTTGGGATAAATCGATCATTTTTTGGCTAAAGGATTCCGAATCCAGTCGGCAACAATTTGTTGGGTTTCCTTCAAATACGCATCCTTCGCATGCTTGTCACCGGCAGCCTTTTCTTTTTTCGAGGCATCCGTTTCCACATCGCTCGCACCCGCCAAGGCATCCATCACCGCTTGCGACTCATCTGGCTTTTTCTTCTGATCATCCAATTCCTTTTTCCGTTTGATTAGATTCAAAGAAATCGAATTCGCATCCTTGATTTTTTTCCAACGATCAAAATCGTCTCTCAATTTAATCAAATCCGGTTTTGTCTTTAAACGTGTGGCAAAACTAGCCTGTAATTTTGTCAACTGGGAAGGATTTACATGCTGAGTAATCGCATAAGCCGTGGATGGAATCATATCCCAAGGCAAGGCACTCGGCTGCGAACTCTCCCCAAACTCCTCCGCCGAAAAAGCTGATGGCAAAGCAAAGTCCGGACTTACGCCTTTATGCTGCGTCGAACTTCCATTAATGCGGTAAAATTTCTCCAAGGTAATTTTCAATTGACCCACCGGCTCCTTTTCATTCGCCATGTAATTATCTAAATCCACCACCGACTGCACCGTTCCTTTCCCATAAGATTGTTCTCCCACGATAATCCCACGCTTATAATCTTGGATCGCCGCCGCAAAAATCTCTGAAGCTGACGCTGAAAAACGATTAATCATCACGGCCATGGGCCCATCATATACTAATTCAGCATCTCGATCGATTTCCTGTGTAATCCGACCATCCGCCTGCTTGCGCTGCACCACAGGTCCTTTGGTAATAAATAAGCCCGTTAAATCCACGGCCTCAATCAAGGATCCTCCTCCATTATTACGCAAATCGATGATCAAGCCATCCACCCCTTCTTGCTTGAATTCGCCTAAAAATTTACGCACATCCGCCGTCGTCGATTTAAAATCCGCCTCGCGTTTACGCGCGCCATCAAAATCACGATAAAACATAGGAATGGTGATCAAGCCTAATTTGACCTTCTTATCTCCTTGTTGGAAATTCAATACCTCCTTCTTCGCCGTTTGCTCTTCCAATTTAATTTTTTCACGCACGATGCGCACCTCATTCGTCGGCGAACCCGTCACCCCCGAAGCAGGCAAAATCTTTAAACGAACCACGGTTCCTTTCGGGCCCCGAATTAATTTCACCGCGTCATCCGTAAACCAACCAATCACATCCACAAAAGCGCCTTCATCTCCTTGCGCCACACCCACAATCCGATCTTTCGGATTAATCTGCTTACTGCGAAACGCAGGTCCACCGGGAACCAAGTCTTGAATCGTCACATAATCCCCCTCCAAACGAAGCGTAGCCCCGATCCCCTCAAAACTTTGCGCCATGTCTTTGTTGAATTCCTGCGCCGTTTTCGGAATCATATAGGAAGTATGCGGATCGATGCTTTCCGTGTAGGCATTCATAAATACTTGGAATACATCCTCTGAACGCGTCCGAGCCATGTATTTTTCCGAGCGCTTATACCGTTCTTTTAATTCCCGAACCGCAGTCGTATCGGCCTTTCCACCGATTTTCCAGTCCAGCATTTGACGCTTAATATCTTTCCGCCAAAAATCATTTAATTCAGTAGCGGAATTAGCCCATGTGGCCTTATCGCGATTTGGCTGATAGACCTCATCGGTATTAAATTCAAATGGTTTGTCCAAAATCGACATAATGAAGGCAAATCGCTCCTTGGATCTTTTTTGATACAAATTATAAATTTGAAAGGCCGAGGTAAGATCGCCCATGTTCAATTGCTCGTCGATCGTAAAACGATATTTTTCTAATTCCTTGATATCGCCCGCTAAGAAATAGACTTTATTGGGATCCAAATCCTTTAAATAGGCATCGTAAATCTTGGAAGAGAGCGAATCATTCACCGGAATTTTCCGATAATGGTAATTACTTAATATGCCATACACCAAACGTTCCACTTTTTTTTGTGTTTCGGTAGGTTGTAAATCCCCTTCCTGATACACGGCCGTTTGAACACCTTGGCTCGTCTGATTTTTGCCATGCAAAAACAAAACGAAGAGGAGGGAAAAGGGAATTAAAAGTGGAAGTATTCTTTTCATGGTTTCTATTTTTCAATCGCAATTAGCTCAACTTCAAAAATCAAGGCCGAATATGGCTTGATGGTTTGTCCACCTCCCCGAATGCCATAGGCTAATTCTTGAGGGATGTATAATTTCCATTTAGAACCGACGGGCATTAATTGAAGTGCCTCGATCCAGCCTGGAATCACGCCATTCACAGGAAATGTAATCGGCTCCCCGCGCTGAACTGATGAATCAAACACCGTGCCATCGATCAAAGTTCCGTGGTAATGTGTTTTAACCTTATCGGTGGCTAAAGGTTTTGGCCCATCGCCTTTTTTGATAATTTTATATTGCAAACCACTCGCTGTGGTGATGACAGAGTCTTTCTTTTTATTTTCGGCCAAAAACTTTTCTCCCGCCTCTTTATTGGGGAAAAATTGTTTGGCACTCTCCGCCGCTTGACGCTCCTGATTTTTCATCATGAATGTGTTCATTACATTTTGACATTCAGCCTCGCTCAAGGATAATTTATTTCCCGCCACGACGGAGGCAAATCCTTTGGCCACCATCTCCGGATTCAAGGTCACGTTTTGTGATTTAAAATTTTGTGCGACTAACACCCCGACGGCATAGGAAACGGAATCCAATTGATTCGAAAACTCTTTGACAGGAACTTTTGTCACAGAAAGCGTGAGTTTAGTTTTCGTTTGGGGCTTCGCGGAAGTTTTAGGTTTTGTCTGCGCGAAAGTTGAAAAGGCAGCAAGACAAGACAGCAGAGTAACAAATTTTAGTTTCATGTGGAAATTTTAATAGAAATTTAAGCCTCGAAGATAAGCAATTTTGCCTCTTTCTCAAGAAAATTAACAGCAATTAACAGGAGATCACGTAGCTCGAATTGTAGAATCTGAAAAATTATAAAATATAAGGTCATTTTTTGCCTTATTTATGGGAATATTGAAATTTCGTGACTAATTTTGCACCCGAATTTATTTCGAATTTACTAAATCAATAAACCACCATTTTAATATGGCATCAGTTAGACCAGATGAAGTTTCAGCCATCCTTCGGGAGCAATTATCGCAGGCTAAAACGCAAGCAGAATTAGAAGAAATAGGCACCGTACTCCAAGTGGGTGATGGTGTGGCTCGTATTTACGGCCTTTCAAATGTACAAGCGGGGGAATTGATCGTTTTCGAAAACGGTCTGAAGGCCTTGGCTTTGAACTTAGAAGAGGACAATGTGGGCGCTGTATTATTAGGTGATTCCAAATTAGTTAAGGAGGGAGACACCGTAAAAAGAACTAATTTAATTGCCTCTGTTCAGGTGGGTGATGGGATTTTAGGACGTGTTGTCAATACCTTAGGGGAACCGATCGATGGAAACGGCCCGATCACAGGAAAATTATATGAGATGCCTTTGGAGCGTAAAGCACCAGGGGTAATTTATCGTCAACCCGTAACGGAACCTTTACAAACAGGTATTAAGGCGATTGATGCCATGATTCCGGTAGGACGTGGCCAACGGGAATTGGTCATCGGTGACCGTCAAACAGGTAAAACAGCTGTTTGTATCGATACGATCATTAATCAAAAAGAATTTTACGACAAGGGTGAGCCTGTGTTCTGTATTTATGTAGCGATTGGTCAAAAAGCTTCTACTGTGAAGCAAATTGAGCAAACCTTACGTAAAGCAGGTGCCATGGATTACACCGTGGTCGTTTCCGCTTCTGCTGGAGATCCAGCACCGATGCAGTTTTATGCGCCATTTACAGGTGCGGCGATCGGTGAGTTCTTCCGAGATACAGGTCGTCCTGCCTTAGTTGTGTATGATGATTTATCAAAACAAGCGGTAGCTTACCGTGAAGTTTCCTTATTACTTCGTCGCCCACCAGGACGTGAAGCCTATCCGGGAGACGTATTTTATTTACACTCCCGTTTATTGGAGCGTGCGGCGAAGATCAACAACTCCGATGAAATCGCAGCTGCCATGAACGATTTACCAGAATCGATCAAAAGTATCGTGAAAGGGGGCGGAAGTTTAACTGCCTTACCGATCATCGAAACGCAAGCGGGTGACGTTTCTGCGTATATTCCGACCAACGTAATTTCGATCACGGATGGTCAAATTTTCTTAGAAACAAACTTGTTTAATGCAGGTATTCGTCCAGCGATCAACGTAGGTATCTCGGTATCTCGTGTAGGAGGTAATGCACAAATCAAGTCGATGAAAAAAGTAGCCGG
Source organism: uncultured Cytophagaceae bacterium (assembly GCA_903907745.1). Classification (GTDB taxonomy): domain Bacteria; phylum Bacteroidota; class Bacteroidia; order Cytophagales; family Spirosomataceae; genus Aquirufa. The sequence goes on from CAIVPF010000081.1 coordinate 14,098, forward strand.
TACCTTAAAATTAGATCAAGCGCAATTCCGTGAATTAGAGGCTTTTGCGAAATTTGGTTCTGATTTAGATGCGTCTACAAAATTGACGATTGAGCGTGGTCGCCGTAACTTGGAGATGTTGAAACAACCTCAATTTGCGCCACAACGTGTAGAGGATCAAGTTGCTATGATTTATTTAGCTACGACCGGTAATTTGGACAAAGTTCCTGTGAACCGTGTGCGTGAATTTGAGAAGGATTTTATTCAAGTATTGCGTGCGACTGAAAAAGCGACATTAGAAGCTTTGGGTGCAGGTAAATATGATGATGCCCTGACGGCTACGTTGAAGAAAGTAGGTAATGAAGTTGCGGCTAAATACGCAGTTTAAAATAAGAATGGTATGGCTTCCTTAAAAGAAGTAAGAAATAGAATTGTATCGGTAAATTCGACTCAGCAAATTACCAAAGCCATGAAAATGGTTTCGGCGGCTAAATTGCGTCGTTCACAGGATGCCATTATTCAAATGCGTCCTTATGCCAAAAAATTATCTGAAATGATCGCTACCGTTTCGGCGCGGACAGATGCCGGGAAGGAAAATACCTTCACGCAAGCTCGCCCGATTCAAAAAGTCTTGGTTGTTTTAGTGACCTCCGATCGTGGTTTATGTGGAGCCTTTAACGCCAATGTGGGAAAGGTAGCCATTGCATTGATTCAGGAAAAATATGCGGCTCAACATGCCGCCGGAAACGTTCAAATTCTCCCTTTAGGTAAAAAAGGGTCAGAATACATGGGCCGCCGAGGCTATTCGCTGAACACGGAGCACATGGAAATATTCAGTCGCTTGAATTTTTCAAATGTGCGGACGATTGGCGAGGAGATATTGGCGGGTTTTGAATCACAAGCCTATGATGTGGTCGAAATCGTTTTCAATGAATTCAAAAATGTAGCTACCCAAATTATTCGGGCGGAACAATTATTGCCCTTGCAAGAAAGTGCTGATACGACGGTGACGGCCTCAGCGGTTGATTATATATTTGAACCCAATGAAGCGGATATCATCAATGAATTGATTCCAAAATCAATCAAATTATCGATATTTCGTGCCTTATTGGAATCCAATGCCTCCGAACATGGGGCGCGGATGACTGCGATGGAAAAGGCCACTGAAAATGCGGGTGAATTAATCAAAGCATTGAAATTAGAATATAATCGTTCACGTCAAGCAGCCATCACGACCGAGATTCTCGAGATTGTAGGTGGAGCGGAAGCATTATCCGCCTAAGAAATTTTAGGTTTGGATGATAATTTGAACTAATACTAAGAAAAAAGCCTTTCTTTATGGAAGGCTTTTTTAGCGTTTACGCACAGATATGAGAGAAGAAAAAGGATTTAGTACGGGAGAGGAACAGGAAACCGCGGTATTAGTGGCTGTGACCTCACAAAAACAAAACGCTGAACAAACGGCGGAATACCTGGCTGAATTAGCATTTTTGGCTTCAACCTCGGGCGTATTGACCTTGAAGAGTTTTACGCAAAACCTCGCGAAGCCCGACAATAAGACCTATGTGGGCAAAGGGAAATTTGAGGAAATCATGGCTTATGTGATCGAGAAGCAAGTCGACATGCTGATTTTCGATGATGATTTGTCTCCTTCTCAGGTCCGTAATATCGAATTCAATATTCAGGAATACGGCAAAGAAATCAAGGTCCTCGACCGAAGTTTATTGATCTTAAACATTTTCGCTTTGCGTGCACAGACGATTCAGGCGAAAACCCAGGTGGAATTGGCACAGTATCAGTATATGTTGCCTCGTTTAACGCGAATGTGGTCCCACTTATCGAAACAACGGGGTGGCGTCGGGATGCGTGGACCAGGAGAGAAGGAATTAGAAACGGATCGTCGGATTGCGAATGATCGTATTTCATTTTTGAAAGATAAATTAGAGGCGATCGACCGACAATCCTATACCCAGCGTAAAAATCGGGACCGTATGGTACGTGTGTCGCTGGTAGGATATACGAATGTGGGCAAATCCACCCTGATGCGAAAATTAGCGAAAGTGGATGTTTTCGCGGAGAATAAATTATTTGCGACTGTGGATTCTACGGTGCGTAAAATTTCCTGGGATGGCATTCCTTTTTTGTTAACGGATACGGTAGGATTTATACGTAAACTACCGACCTTATTAATTGAATCCTTTAAATCGACGCTGGACGAGGTTCGGGAGGCGGATGTTTTATTGCATATCGTGGATATTTCCCATCCGAATTTTGAGGAGCAAATCGACGTGGTTCAAGGCATCTTGAATGAAATGGGTGCTGGGGATAAGCCGACGATTTTGGTATTTAATAAAATCGATCTATTTCCTGTGGAGGATGTGTTTTTTGAAGGCGCTGAATTAAATGAAGAAGGAGAACCGGAGAAAAGTAAGATGGACCGGGTGACGGATTTCTTGAAAAGGACGCATTGGCAGACGAACCAACCGAAAACGGTGTTCATTTCGGCCGAACAAAAGAGTAATTTAGGTGAATTAAGGACAGTGATTATGAATATCATTAAGGAAAAACATTTTCAAATTTTTCCAAATTGGCTTGAGTCTAACCACTTATTGGGCCATAGTGATGGATATATTCCTGAGGAATCTTAAATTTGTGGGCTTGGCGCCGTAGTTCAACGGATAGAATAGGCGTTTCCTAAA
>CAIVPF010000082.1 GCA_903907745.1 uncultured Cytophagaceae bacterium
GATAGGCACTTTATTTTGAGGGAAGCCAAACTCAACTAATTTGGGTGCGTTAGGCTTTTTAGGCATAGCGTTAGCTCCTGTTCCTGCAGCATGAACTCCAGCTCCAATAGCAGGAGATCCTGTATTTAAGTGGAAATCTGCACCCGCTGGGATATCATATACGCGATATAAACGTCCAGCGCTATTGGCTGCTACGTTATAATTTTTAAACAACGGATCATACTTTAAAGAATCATTGGCATTATTAGTTCCTGGATTAGTTCCATTCGCAGCAATTTTCCCATTAACAAATCCATTTAAATCTGTAGGTTGTTTTATGGTAAACTGGTTGGCCTCAATGAACACCATAAATTGCTCTGAACCACCCATTGGTTTTCCTCTCCCTATACAAGTTAAATTATTTCCGTATGAGGTATTCAACGTGTCACTAGGCTTTCCTTTTTCAGAAGCAAATGAAATTCTCAAACCTGCTTTGCTATTAACGACGATATTATTATAGATGAATCCGCCGGCGTTAGTCTCTGTATTAATAGAACCATTTCTTGTAGCCTTAGTTTGTCTGAAGCCATTTTGAACTACCGTATTATTGTAGATATTCACCATACAAGTTTTACCTACATCACCGGAAGTTTTTAATCCATTTGTCGCCACGCCAAAACTCAAGTTATAAGCCATATCGCCATAGCAATCATTCTTTAAATTGATACCTTCTCCACCTGTACCTCCAATTTTCGAAAATGTATTTCGCATAATACTTACATACACGTTTTGGCACTTTCCAATACAGTCATCCTTACTTCCATAAAACCAGCTATCTTCTACAATCAAACTTCCCTTAGCATTATCTAAACTATTCATGTAAACTCCGAACATCGGATCACCTGCTTTTGCTCCATAATCGGGTGCATTTACTCCCCATGGACCACCGACATATTCGATGTGCGTCCAACGTAATAAGAGCAATTTAGCTTTTTGACCACATTGAAACCCTCCCCAATATCCTTTGAATGCAGGATCATTGACAGAATCATCCTTATAGCTTGAATTCGATTTTTTAACCGTAGAAGTTTCAAATACGGTAAACCAGTTCGGTGCAGTTTTTGAACCATTACTCACTAACATCCCATTTACATAAAAGGTAGGACTTGTCGCAGGACTCAAACCATCGCCATGGATTAATACTTTTACGCCCGGTTGGATATATAAGGTATCTCCTTCATTCACGGTTACATCAGACATGATGTGATAGGTTTTACCTGCTAACATGGTACCTTTTAAAGGAATAGCGTTACCGCTTGCATCTTTCTTAGGTAAAATCGTATCAGAAATGGATTGACCTACGACTTTAAGTGCTTCCGAAATTTGTGCTTTTTCAACACTTTCTGTTTGGCAGCTAAACACAGATAATGTGGTTATAATTGCTGCGAATAAACCAAGTACATTTTTTTTCATTTTTTAATTGTTTAAGGAGGAGTACTATTTATAAAATGTAACGAAGGCCTAATTGGTAATTTTGGCCATACATATTTTTGGATGAAAGTGTTTTAGAATCGCCCGGTGTTTGATAGGAAACAGGGTAACTGTTACTTAATTTTTGATTGATGTAAAACAAATCGGGGGTGTTTAACAGGTTTTGAATTTTAGCAAATAAACCTAAATGCTTGCCCATTTTCTTTTCTGCAGAAAAGTCAAAAAGGCTTAAGCTATTCTGCCATTGATCAAATTCATAATACGGTGAAACAAGGGAAATTCGTTCTCCTGTAAATTGCCAAGCAAGCTGCAAATCGATTCCTCGTTTTAGATTTTTGTATAAGAGTGATGCGTTTGCAATGTGGGGCGATTGTCCTTGTAGTGGCCTAGTTTGTTCCGGCGCAGGGCTCACTAATTGGTTATTAAATGTCTTTAATTTCGTAGTTGTGATGGATGAATGGGTATAGGTATAATTTAGTCGAATACCAAAATCCTTCACATACTTTTCAAAGACAATTTCTAAACCATAATTAACGGCATTACCAAAATTTTGTGGTTGGTAATATTGAACCTTATCGCCTGAAAATCCATATTCAATAGGATTTGTGATCTTCTTATAAAAAGCACCAATTAATAATTGTTCATTCGGGCGAGGAAAAAATTCGTAACGAAAATCGATATTATCTGCCTTGGCATGTAATAATTTTGGATTTCCTAATTCATCGTATTCGTCACCCGTGCGAAGGGTCGGGACGATTTCAAAATAACTTGGCCGATTGATCGAATTAAAATAGGAGAATCGTAGATTTGATTTCTTATTCAGCACATATTTGAGATGTAAACTAGGTAGGTAATCTGCGTAGCTAATATTTCCGGTTTTCCCAGCAATGGTTTTTGGAACATCCGTTTCAAAACTTTGTTCTGTCGTTTCCATTCGAACTCCGGCTAATCCTTCTAAACGTTTGAACGTTAGTTTTAGCATACCAAAAGCAGCGCCGATGTTTTCGGTTGCTCGGTAGGTATTTGGATTTGCAGGGCTTCCTGTTGTATTAAAAACGGACCAATTGAATTGATAAATATCCTTCCAAAGTTGGAAACTTCCATCCGGGTTTGGAATCGTTCTTAATTCATAATCTTGATAGAGATTTGTACGTGTTTTGTTTCGATACATTCCCCCTAAAGTGAATGTAAAAGGAATCGTTTGATTCAATGTATTTGAATAGGCGAGCTGCCCATAACCTGAAAGATCCTTGTCTTGATTATTTTCCCAAATTCGGTGATAATTCACCACCTTATTTGGGTGCTGGTATGGCTTAGGATTTGTTCCATCTTGAAAAAATCCGGTGTCGTATTCATATTCAGCTAAATCTGGAATATTGCTAGATGCGAATGAATAAGCCCCAATCCACTTAAAATTCAAATGAGGAATGAGTTGATGTACACCTTCTAATGTGGCATTGTATATGCGTTGGGTTTGGAATTTAGAACGGCCAAAATACCAAACTTGTCCTGTTCCATATCCCACTCTTGGCGGAGGCTGGAGGGTGTCATTTGTCATTCTATTTTGCGCATCATCCAAGATGGCATAGAACGAATAGAAATTTAAGCGATGCTTTTGGTTTAAACGATAATCCAACTTCACATTAAGTCCCGTCCGGGTTAATTGGTTTGAATAATCTCTCAAATTCGCATGCTTGATTTGAAGGGATCCAGGTTTATTCGTTTCGTCATAATATACACCTGGAGAAAAAATACTTTGATAGGCACGGTAGGTATTTTGATATGAGCCACCAAACATAATGCCTAATTTATTGTCAAAAAATCGGTTGCCAATGGAAAGATTAGCAATGGCATTTGGCGTAAATTTTATTGGGGTATAATTTAAATTATCCCGTGTAAAATCTGCAGGCTGTGCCATGTACAAGGGCCCATTTTTTTCATAAGGAGATTGTAATTGGATAGCCTGCACAGGAAAAGCCATGAACGGTTTTTCAAATAAATTCTGACTATAACCCGAAGAAACACTGCCATTGATGTATAAATTTTCTGGCGCATTTTTCATCACTAAATTGACCGAACCTCCGATGGCGTCCCCTTCCATATCGGGCGTTAATGTTTTATTTACCTCGACACGTTCCACCAAATCAGAGGGAAAAATATCCATAGGGACATACCTATTTTTATTATCTGGACTTGGAATTTTAATGCCATTAATTAAGGTATAATTATAGCGCTTATCCATACCTCGAATAATGGCATAACGAGCGTCTCCGCTGCCACTTCGTTCTACGGAAATGCCAGAAACACGCTGCAAAACATTGGCAATGGTAATATCGGCGGAAAGTTGGATCGCCTTCGCAGAAATGACGTTCAATTGGTTCGAAGCAAATTGTTCAATTTTTTTTGCCGAAATCTCAGTTTCTTTATTTTCCGCGGCCATGACGACCACTTCGTTCAACTGAACATTATTTTCCTGAAGTGTAACAGTTATTTCACTCGATTTTTCTAGAACTACAATAGTATCTTTTGCTTGAAATCCCACGGAAGTGAAATGTAAATTATATGCCCCTGGCTTTAATTTATCAAACCGAAAACTTCCATCCAATTTAGAAAGTGTAGATGTTTTTAAATTTAGGATGCCTACGCTTACACCAATGATGGGTTCGTTCGATATTTGATCTATGACATTCCCTTTTAATGATAAGTTAGCTCCTGATTGCCCGTTTAGGATAAATGGCAAAATGACAAGTAATACGACGCTTTTTAGGAACTTCATGAACTACAGGGACTTTCAAATTAAAAACAAAGTAAGTACGAAGAGTTTTGATTAAAATGCCAGCTAGGCAGATTTAATAATTATGTAAAAGAGAGGTAATGCCAAGGTAACTTGGCGGCCTTTATGCGATAATTTTAGTAATAATTTTTTAATATAAATTATCTAAAATAAATTTTTGAGGATCGCGTAAATAAAATTGTAGCATGTTTGTTTTCGATCTATTTTCATAGGCTACGCCTTCTTGATTAAAATCTAGCTTTTGTAAAATTGCTTTCATGCCTTCATTGTCACTCCGAGTCGTAGCAAAAACCGCTTGCTTCGGGATAAGCCCTACGAGGGATTTGCATAATTTTAATGCCAATCCCTGATTTCGGAAACTTGGCGAAATAAACACATAGCCCAATTCTAGGGGAATATTTTCAGGGCTTTTAGACAAGCAAGCTTGATCAAAAACATAGGTTCGGTAGGATAATTCCGGACGTTTAATCGTAGCGGTTCCCATTACTCCCATTTCTCCCTTTATATAGGCTGTTAATAATGAACTTTCCATCCGGTTAAGCACCAATTCTGCATTCGCCTCGTTACCGATTTTTATTAAGTTTATAATATCAATTTGTTCTTTTTCTGAGATGGCCCCAAATGGGCTAATCAGCAATTCCATATAGGCTTGGTTTATCGGCTGTAAACTTAGGTTTCGGATATAAAATCTATAATATGGAAATGTAAAACAATTCGAAAATCTATTTCATGCTTTTTAAGTCCAAAACCGATCAGATTTGGATGATCATATTTTAAATTATCTGACAATCAATGATTTGAGGGTTTAAAACTGTCCTTTTATAAAACGCTTATTTTCATTAAAAAATTTATAATTTCTTAATCTAAAAATCCCCAATTTAAAACCTCCAAATCGTATTTTTAAGTATTAAAATTCGGAAACAATGGAACAAAAAATGGAGTTAAATCACTTACAAAAACAAGAGGTCAAATCGGCTTATTTGACCCGCCAAAATTCACTAAAATCTATTTTTGATATCGACGTATTGGTCGATGAAATTTTTGATGTTTGCATGACCAATGCGCAGGCATTTGATTTATCAAATGACAACGAAGATGGCGACCTAGCTAATATGTATTACAATTTAATCTATGATTATTTGGAATACGTTTCTGATGAAATTGCCGCTTAAGGTAAATACTCCATTGCTGGTTTTTTCCCCGTTTTCGCAAAGGCACGCATCGCCTCAAATGCCCGCATGGTTTGCGTATCTGTAAACTGACAATGTGCCTGACCATTCGTGTATTTCACTGCGAAATAGGCATCGCGGCCTTGGGCGTGTATCATGTTTTCGATGTTGGTAACCGCATAGTTCGGCGGAATTAATTGGTCATATAAGGTATGCATCAGCACCACCGGCGTATTGATTTTCCCAGTGCGATCATAGCGGGCAAATAAAAGATCCGGGTTTTGATTAGCGGCCAATCGTTCCGCCGTCGCATTTACCAGCACATTATCCGGATAACCGGAATAGAGCGTTTGGGTATTATCAAAAGGATTTCCGCCGAGTTTCAACGCGATATCCCGCAAGACATTTTGATTAAAAAATAAGGCGCCTGGTAAATCATCCAACTTCAAATCAAATCGCCTCGCAAAAGCCACTGCTAACGCCGAATCTTTTTTTAATACCGCCTTTTTTATTTCCGCCATCCGAGGTCCCGCCGTCGCAAATGAAACAAATCCCACCGAACTTTCTACATTAAAAATATCCGCCAAGCGAGGAACAATACCAGGAAATAAGCCATTAAATGTCGCATACATGTCGAACTCTTTGCGGCATTGCAAATAAGGACGCGACGACAAAGGACATAGCGGCAATCCTCCATGGTAATATTGCCCAAAATTCTCCAAAACCGCGAAGGTCACCCCGCCACCCATGGAATGGCCCATCATGAAGGTAGAATCCGGTTGGCCCATTTTCTGAATAAATGCCTTTCTCAATTCCTCAGTCGCATCCACTCCCTCCGCCAATGCAAAACCCTGAATCGGGTAATCCGAAGCTGCCACCGCGAATCCTCGGTCTAAAATGCCCTTCAACCGTTTCTCCAAACCCGAATTCGCACTTGCCGCTGGCGAACCCATAAACTGGTAGCCATGGGCATACATGACGAGTTTCTTATTCCATTTAGCCGGCATAAGCACTTGGTAGCCTCCGCCTTTGAGGGGACCGAGGTCAATTTTTTCTTGGGCTAGAAGGGGTAAACTAAGCAATACTAGGAGTAAGAGTTGTTTCATAGGTGTCAAATTTTAGAACAAAATAGGGAGATTTTAGCAATTATTCCTGATAACTAGGTCGCTAGATAGTACTATTTCATCGATTAGTCCATGATAAAGGATGGCTACTGGAGAAAAAAAATCTATTTTAGGCCCCAACCTCATTATTGTTACCATGAAACTTATCGCCTCTTTTCTCTTTTTAAGTATCAGTGTTTTTGGTGCGATGGCCCAACAAAGCAACTGGACACCATCTTATCCAAAATTAAATTCGGTAACACGGCTCAGCAAAAATTCCTTTGCCAATCCGAAGGCCGAAGACCTTCCTTGGGTTCGTTGGAATTTCCCACCTGAAACGGCGGAAATTGCAGAATTGGAAAAGCAATTGGTCGAATTAAAAGCCGCGGGAATCGCAGGCGTCGAAATCGGGCAGGGCGGCGATCCGACCCTCGCGCAAATCGAGGCTGTACTAAAAAAAGGCAACGAACTCGGCATCAAAATCAGTTTAAAATACAAGACGGGGGCACCGATTCCGGGCAAATTTTCGATCAAGCACGACTTTGCCCGCAAAACATTATCGGCCTCAGATACCCTATTGTCAGCAGGGAAAGCCTATGCCGATTCCTTGCCTGGGAAAGGCGCTATTTTGGCCGTCCATGCCTATCGGGTGAGTCAAATGC
>CAIVPF010000083.1 GCA_903907745.1 uncultured Cytophagaceae bacterium
CGACCCTTTGATTCAGCCCTTTAAATTGATATTCAAAACCTTGAATACCTTTCGGGATATTGAAGCGAGTCCATGCTTTATCCATGCTAGCAAAAGCATGCATTTTACCCCGGTTCTGACTTGCGATAAATGCTAAGCCCCTCTGGCCTAAATCGATAGTTATAAGTGATTTGGCATCTTGGGGTACAAAAAGTCCTGATTGATCAAGGTATGTAAATTTGCCCTTCCCATTTCCGAGTAAAACACCTCCATTGGACGCATCATATCTCCCCATGAACACCTCATTCGCATAATTATTTCCTACATACAAAATATCTAAATGACCATCTTGGTTGATGTCGGCGACCTGGATTCCATTGATAGCTGAAATTTGCGCCATGGTAGGCAATAAATGTGTTTTAAATTTACCGCTTCCTAGATTTTCTATCCAAATAGATCCATTCTCCTGCATGGATATTTTGCTAGCTTTCTCTTTTTCAGTGGCTAAGAAAAAATTCTCCTGGGTTACCTTGCCAAAATCTTTGTAATAAACCCATCTTTGACGAGTCTGATTCAACATTTTATGTACGTCATCCTTACCAAATAATGAGGCAGAGGCCATTTTCCCTTCTGCCGTTTGAAAATAAACGAAAGGAAATAAATCATATACCCCATTGCCATCCAAATCCCCATGCCAAATGTCCACAGGTTGGGTCAAACTAGCTCGTAGTAAGGTGTTTTTCCCCATGTTTCCAGCCACATAATCCATGTCTCCATCATGGTCGAAATCAGCGCTTGACAATGAAGTCCAAATACCCGTTGTTTTTTCTAAACCCGTTTCTTTCAACAGAGAAAAATTCCCTCGGTTATTCTTTAGTATTTTTATGTCGGAAAATTCCCCTGCGAGGATAATGTCTTGCCAGCCATCTAAGTCATAATCTGACCAAATTCCATCACATATTAAACCTACATTGATTAGGTCCTTCGCTAAAGTCTGGGTGGCGTCGACAAATTTAATGTGTCCTTTTACAGACTCATTTTTCAACAAACGAGAAGTGGTGGATTTTGGATATTGGAAAGGTACATTTCGCCCTCCTACAAATAGATCTAAATCTCCATCATGATCAAAATCGGATGCTCGAACGGCTGCATTGCTCTCCGTAAATGTGGGCAATGATAATGGATCTAAGGTGAAATTACCTTTGCCGTCATTGACATACATCACATCTTGAAAACTGGCCGCGCCTAATTTGTCTTCATTACCACCCCGAGCAATGTAAAGATCCAAATCCCCATCCTGATCAAAATCGATCAGCAATGAACCTAAATCTTCTCCTAATTTTTGGGGTACTGAAATACTTTTTTCTAAAGGTTTTGCATTAAACTTCCCAGCTTGATTTTGGATGTAAAAAATACCCGAATAGAACTTGGCCCCACCTTGAAAAAAATCTTCCAATCCATCCCCATTCACATCGCCGGCCGATAAGCCGGGACCTAATTGAGATAATTTAAAGGGCATTAAACTTTGATAATTAAAGTCGATGAAGTCGTATTCTTTATGGACATCTACTAAATTAAGTTCATCAGAAATGTCTTTCAACAAAGGTTTATTGACCTCAAAAAGAGTTTGATACGGCTCTTTTGCCGCAGCCATAGAAACCGTTAAAATCTTGTCCATTCCTGGATTTTTAATGACC
>CAIVPF010000084.1 GCA_903907745.1 uncultured Cytophagaceae bacterium
CTCAACCAATACACGAAATTCACCACTCCAAAGGTCTTTCGAACCACTTCGCCTTGTTTGACTAAATTAATATCCACAAAAACATAGGACCGAAACAAAACCTCCTCGACGATTTTTTTGCGATCCGACCACTGCTTCTTACGCTTCGTTACCGGACAATAACAAACAATCCCCGCCTCCTGCAAACGCAGAGCCACCTTTTTCTCCATCCGAGACTTTGTATATATCGCGTACCAGGCCATTTTTATAATCGAGCGTCCACTAAAGACTTATCCAAAACTGATTTAATATCAAAAATAATCCCATCTTTCGCCTTTAATTTGGCAAAAGGTAATTCCAAAAATTCTCCATGCGCCACTGTCAACACAATCGCATCATATGCCTCCCCCAAGGAAGTAAGCAACGAAATCCCATGTTCTTTTTGAACCTCTTCCGCATTCGCCCATGGATCATACACATCCACTTCCATCCCAAAATCTATCAGCTCCTTGTAAATATCCACCACGCGCGAATTACGAATGTCCGGACAATTTTCTTTAAAGGTAATCCCCAACATCAAGGTCCTTGCTCCCCCTATCTTTTTCCCCTTTTGAATCATTAATTTGACCAATTTATTCGCCACAAAAATCCCCATATTGTCATTCACCCTTCGGCCCGACAAAATCACCTGCGGATAATAGCCTAAACTTTCTGATTTGTGCAACAAATAATAAGGATCCACGCCGATGCAATGACCCCCCACCAAACCCGGCTTAAAATTTAAAAAATTCCATTTCGTTCCCGCCGCTTCCAATACCTCCGTCGTATCTATGCCCATCCGATCAAAAATCAGCGCCAACTCATTCACAAACGAAATATTCACATCCCGCTGCGCATTTTCAATCGCCTTACTCGCCTCGGCCACCTTAATCGAACTGGCCTTGTGAGTACCCGCCTGAATAATAGAGCGATATAAAGCATCCACCTGTTCCGCGACTTCCGGCGTAGAACCTGACGTCACTTTTTTGATTTTCGTTAAGGTATTCACTTTGTCGCCCGGATTAATCCGCTCCGGCGAATAGCCACAGAAAAATTCCTGATTAAACACCAAGCCGGAATATTTTTCTAAAACCGGAACACAATCTTCCTCGGTACAACCCGGATAAACCGTCGACTCATAAATGACCACATCCCCTTTTTTTAACACCCGACCAATCATCTCAGACGCCTTTAACAAAGGGCTCAAATCAGGTTTTTTGAAATGGTCAATCGGCGTGGGAACTGTCACAATAAAGGTATTGCATCCTTTCAAATCATCCTTTTGGGAAGAAAATCGCAAAGAAACCGAGGCCGCCAATTGGGCCTCCGAAACCTCCTGGGTACGATCAAATCCACGCTGCAATTCCGCAATCCGCCCCTGATCGATATCAAATCCTAGGGTAGGGTATAATTTTCCAAATTCCACCGCCAAGGGAAATCCCACATAACCTAAACCGATTACCGCAATGGTTGGATGCATATTATTTTTTTGAAAATAAGGCCACGTCAGAAGTCATCATATCTTTCACCAAAGCCGGCAAATCATATTCAAGGGTCCACCCTAATTTTTCTTTGGCTTTGGTCGGATCACCGATCAACAATTCCACTTCCGTCGGACGGAAATACCGCGGATCTACCGCTACGACCTCTTGGCCTATCGCTACTTGGTATAATGGATTCGAACAGGAAACAACAGTCGCCACTTCGTTTTCGCCTTCGCCTTTAAAAGCTAATTCGATGCCCACCTCAGCAAACGACATTCGAATAAAGTCCCGAACAGTAGTCGTTATTCCGGTTGCAATGACAAAATCTTCGGGTTTTTCTTGTTGCAAAATCAACCACATCGCCACCACATAATCCTTCGCGTGGCCCCAATCGCGTTTCGCATCGAGGTTACCGAGGTATAATTTATTTTGTTGGCCTAAAGCTATCTGCGCTACACCTCTCGTAATCTTACGTGTTACGAAGGTCTCCCCGCGTAAAGGCGATTCGTGGTTAAACAAAATCCCATTGACAGCAAACATATCGTAGGCTTCGCGGTAATTTACCGTGATCCAGTATCCGTATAATTTGGCGACCGCGTAGGGCGAACGAGGATAAAAAGGGGTTTTTTCAGATTGTGGAACCTCCTGAACTAAGCCATATAATTCAGACGTGGACGCCTGGTAAATCTTTGTTTTGTGCGTCATCCCTAACAGACGTACCGCTTCTAAAATCCGCAATGTTCCGATTCCGTCGACTTGCGCCGTATATTCCGGCTCATCGAAAGACACCTTTACGTGCGACATTGCACCTAAATTGTAAATCTCATCCGGCTGCACATCCTGAATGATGCGAATAATATTTGTGGAATCGCTTAAATCACCATAGTGTAAATGAAAATTCGAAGAATCTACATGCGGATCCTCGTAAATATGGTCGATCCGACCTGTATTAATCAAAGAGCTTCTCCGTTTAATTCCGTGAACGCTGTAGCCTTTGGAAAGCAATAATTCCGCTAAATAAGCGCCATCTTGGCCCGTAATACCGGTTATTAACGCAATCTTTTTAGAATGAGACATAAGGTATGATAAGATAATTGGCTACGAAATTACAAAAAATTCTGCGCTCGTCGTATGTCTATTTACTAAAAGGCGAATTATTCATAAAGTGCCAAAATCGAAGCCTCATGCTTCGCATAGATTTGCTTGCGCTTTAATTTTAAGGTCGGCGTAATTTCGCCATCTGCTATGGTAAACAAACGAGGCAATAACACAAAGCGCTTTACTTGTTCATATTTCGCCACGCTAGCCATGGTCATGCGCACCTCTTCTTCCATTTTAGCAAAAACTTGCTTATTCGCAATCATTTCCTCGGTTCCCGACACCGCGATGTCATTTTGCTTACACCAAACCGCCAAGGCCGCAAATTCTGGAATAATCAGGGCCGAAGGGAATTTCTGCCCTTCCCCAGTTACCATACATTGTTCAATGAAAGCGGATTCTTTTAATTTATTTTCA
>CAIVPF010000085.1 GCA_903907745.1 uncultured Cytophagaceae bacterium
ATAGACCCCATGAAACTTTAGGGAATTTAACTCCTATCGAATGGAAAGAAAAAGTGCTTAATAACCCAGTATCTACAGTTTTGACTGTCTGAAAAAGGGGGTACTTACATGGCAAGCTTTTACCCATACAAATTATACAACTAATTTCCTTAACGACTTCCTTCAATTTAAACGAAGTTTGGTTTATTTAATTTGTGCAGAATTTGTGCAGCATTTGTGCAGCAATACACCTAAAAATTATTAAATTGCTTCACAAAAAGACCCGAATATGGTCTTTAAGTAGAATAAATACATGTTTAGTAATAATGTAGGTTTCCGGTACCTAAGATGAAGGTTCGATTCCTTCCGAGGCCACAAAACGGATCGCGAATGCGGTCCGTTTTTTTTGTGGGGGGATTTCTTTGGCAAAGGAACTTTGGCAATGTCTCTTTGGCAAAGGCAATTGCCAAAGGTTTCACAGCCTCCTAAAAAGAGATTAGATATTTGAAGGAAATGGGATTTTCCTTAGCAAGGATTGCCAAAGTACCTTTGGCAAACCGACTGCCCCAAAGTTCCTTTGGCAAACCGGGGGGCAGCTCTTTGGCAAAGGCAATTGCCAAAGGTATCACAGTCAAACAGAAGGAGAATTTTTTATTTGAAGGAATTGGAATTTTCCTAAGCAAGGATTGCCAAAGGAAGTGCTATGTCGGTTTGCCAAAGGTACTTTGGCAATCCTTGTTACAGCAAAGGAATCTTTCCTTCATTTAACTAATCTCTTTTCAAAAGGCTCTACTCGTTCTTTTTAACCGTGATAACTTAGGCAAAGTGACCTTTGCCTAAGAGTTGGGGCGGCTCTTTGGCAAAGGCAATTGCCAAAGGTATCACAGGCACCTAAAATGAGAATTTTTATTTGAAGGAAAAGGTACTTTGCCAAAGGGGTACCCAAACCAAACTCCTAAATACCCAACGAAAGAGTTTCTATTATACCCTTAGCAAGGTTTGCCAATTTCCTTTGGCAAACCGTGTCCAAAAGCTTTTTCCCTGCTTTTTAACCGTGATAACTTAGGCAAAGTGACCTTTGCCTAAGGCTGGCCCGAACCACCCCCCCTACTCCACCTCCAGCACCCAGGCTTTTTTGGCAGGGACTTGCAAGGTCTTTCCTAAAATAAACGATGATTGGTTGGCCGAAAGCACATCCCGCACCCGAGCGCCAACCGGGAGAATCTCCGCAAAACGATCTAGCGAAAGATCCACCGAGGATGAATTTTTATTCACAATCACCATCACCTTGCCTTTCACCGAATAGCGGAAATAGACATAGACACCGTCAACGGGCCCAAAATGCATCAATTTACCCGTATGTATCACCTCGTTTGACTTACGCCAATTCAATATTTTCTTAAAAAAGGCCTGCGCATCTTGTTCCGCAGGCGAAAGACCTTGGCCCGTAAAGGCAGATTTAGTGTCGCCAGCCCAGCCCCCATACATATCGCCCCGAATCTCCCCATGCTCAGTCGATTTCGGATTCGCCATCAAAACCTCCGTCCCATAAAATACCTGCGGAATGCCCCGCGTCGTAAACAAGATCGTCATGCCCATTTTCAATAAATCCACATCATGCTTCACCTGCGTATAAAAACGACTCATATCATGATTATCCCCAAAAATGACCAAATTCCCCGGATTTACATAGACCAAATCATTCGCCAATGCCTCATATATCCTATTCAAACCCTGCCCCCAATCTTTGTCATTCCCCCGCATGCCTTCGGATAAGCCATTTTGAAACGGGAAATCCATCAACGAAGGCAATTCCCCCACATAGCCATCCCGATTTTTCTGGCCTTTTTGATAATAGGCCGGTATAATCGGATTCGAGGTCCACTCCTCACCCACCAAATTGAAATTCGGATATTCGGTCATCAATGCCTTCGCCCATGCCGCACTGTATTCCTTCCCCGAATAAGGCCACGTATCGATCCGCAAGCCTCCCAAAGAAGCATATTCCACCCACCAAATCGCGTTTTGGATAAGGTAGGTTCCCAAAAAGGGATTGCGCGTGTTCAGGTCGGGCATGGTGGGTACGAACCAACCTTCCGTTTCTAATTTCTTATCAAAAGCCGAAGCATGCGGATCCTGCGTGCTTTCCCGACGGTGACTCGTCGACACAAATTTCCCCTCCATATTAATCCAATCCCTAAACGGCTTATCCTTCATCCACCAATGCCCATCGCCACAATGATTAATCACAACGTCCATGATGGTCTTGATGCCTTTGGCCTGCGCTTTTTCCGAGAATTCCCGAAACATTTCATTCGTGCCAAAACGAGGATCCACCTGATAATAATCCCCAATCGAATAACCATGATAACTCTCTTTGGCCTGATCATTTACCTGAACCGGCATATTCCAAATCGCCGTAAAGCCCATGTCTTTCATATAGTCCAAATGATTGATCAATCCCTTCAAATCACCCCCATGCCGATCGTACATCGCCGCACGATTCAAAGACGTTTCTTTCATCCCCGGCACCACATCGTTCGACGGATCCCCATTCGAAAAACGATCTGGGGTCACTAAATAGATGACGTCGGAGGAATTAAAACCCTGGCGCTGCGCAGAATTAGCCTCGCGGGCGAGCAAGGGATATTCGATGGTATGCAATAGCTTTCCCTCTTTTTTTATGGCCAAGGGATATTTTCCTGGTTTCGCTTTCGCGTTTATCAGTAGATCAACAAACAGATAATTTGGACTATCCGCCGTATGTACCTTGACAATCTGGATGCCGGTTTGGGACGAGGTGACCGTTGCCCCGCGGAGATTCTCGCCCTGAATGAGCAATTGGACCTTCGGATTTTTCATCCCCACCCACCAGTTCATGGGCTCGACGCGAAGGGTATTTTGTGCAGTGGCTAGCTGACTTACCAGAATAAAGAATAGGAGGACGATTTGTTTCATTTCATGATTGTTTTGCTTCCAAAAGGAAAGCGATTTATTTTAAAGGCAATACGCTGTAAATGACATGCATGTAATTTTCAAGGCTACCTTTTCAAGCCTCATGGGAGACAAATTTAATTCACTCAAAAAAAATACATACATGTGAAATTTTACAGCAAAATTATGCTTCAAAAATAATCAATATTTAGCCCCTGACCCAACAGTTCCACACTGTATCCCTCACATTAAAATAATTCAAAATTACCGCTTAATAAATCCGTAATTTATTACCTAAAAAATTGGAATTTATCCCCCATTTAGAGATATTTGTAGCTATTATAGAAAATACCCTAATTTTACAAAATATATAAATAGTACAAAAATATGTGTGGAATTGTTGCGTACATTGGCTCCCGACCCGCCTTCCCGGTCATTTTAAAAGGTTTAAAACGCTTGGAATATCGGGGCTATGACAGCTCGGGAATCGCTTTGTTTGGGGAAGAGTTGGCATGCTTTAAGCGAAAAGGTCGGGTCGCGGAATTAGAAGCCTGGACCGAATCCGTGACAGCCACGGCGCATGTGGGCATCGGCCATACGCGCTGGGCAACCCACGGCGAACCCTCTGACGCGAACGCACATCCACATACGTCGAATTCCGGCCGATTGACCCTCGTGCACAACGGCATCATCGAAAATTACGCTTCCCTAAAACAAGAATTAATCGCCAAAGGCTATACCTTCCAAAGCGAAACCGACACCGAGGTTTTGGTGAATTTCATCGAAGAAATCCAACAAAAAAACGAATCCACCCTCGAAGAAGCCATGCGCATTGCCTTAAAACGGGTGGTGGGCGCTTATGTGATTATTGTGATGGAGGAGGGTTTTCCGGAGCGGCTGATTGCGGCGCGGAAAGGGAGTCCGCTGGTGATAGGCGTGGGCGAAGGCGAGCATTTTTTGGCCTCCGACGCCTCCCCGATTATCGAGTATACGAAGCGGGTGATTTATGTGAACGATTATGAATTAGCCATCATTTCCAAGGACGAGATTATCCTCAAAAACCTGGGCAATGAGCCGATTACGCC
>CAIVPF010000086.1 GCA_903907745.1 uncultured Cytophagaceae bacterium
GTGCTTGGTTTTATTGTGGATGGCATGAAATATGTGGTGGATTTGGCGGGCATTGATAATCGATTTACGGATGCGATGCCTACGGCACTATTGCATCCGATCAGTGGGAGCGGGTCGCGCGCCATGATGATCGACACGATGAAGACCCATGGGCCGGATTCCTTTGTGGGCCGACTCGCCTGCGTCTTCCAAGGTTCCGCCGAAACCATTTTATATGTAGTGGCTTTGTATTTTGGCTCCGTTCATATCAAAAACATTCGATATACGTTGTGGGCCGGATTGTTCGCGGATGCGGTGGGAATTATAACGGCGATCGGGGTGAGTTATTTGTTCTTTGGCTAAATTAAAGGAATCGAAATACTCAGGTTTCCTCCGAATACGTCCTTTTTCCAGTCGCCGGTATCGAAACCAACGTTCGCTTTTAATTCAGCTCCTTCGCTAATCCAAGGCAAAGGCCTTTGCCATTGTAGGCCCGCAGATATTTGGCGCTTCACAGGTACATATTCACTGCCATAAAATCCTATCGCATTTGATAAACTTCCACGAAATGTGAAATGATTTTCGCCTATTAAGGCCTCTAAGCCGAGGTAAAATGCCTCCACGCGATTATTGTCAAACATCGTATTTAGCGAAGGACTTAGATCCGTTTCGGTATCCAAAGTAATCAAAGGCGAACCCAGGGCTTTATTCAAATAGGACCAACCTTCGGGGAAATCTCCATTATTGAAATAATTATCCTGCCCCCGTAAACTTGCAATGGTATTGCCTGATCCGCCCGCTCCCCCTTGAGATGTGGTATTAAAATATTCCAAAACGATTTTCAATAGCCCTTGATCCGCATTTCGTCTAAAGGAAATTCCATGTAAACCATCCGTAATATTATTGCCATGAAACAAAGACCCGTCTTCATAAATGCTTTGGCGATAGAAAAATAATTTCCCCGCATTCAGTTCTACCTCCATGCCCACGTCGACCGTTCCCAAATGATTTCCTAAGCGATTAAACCCGTCATTGGCCCCATAAGTGGCCGTATCACCCCCAGCTCCAGCTAAAGATTTTCCAGTGATTACATAAAAATAATCGGAAAGTAAATTCGCTTTCGACCCTGAAGAATTCGTCATAGAAGCGTTTAAATACCGCTTTGATCCACCCCATTGCACCTGGTGATTAAAGCCCCCATAAAACTTAACGGGCCATGAGGGTTTTCCTAGCCGCCCGTAAAATGATTTTTGATGCAAATAAACCTGGGTTACGTTAGAGCGGTCTCTATCAAACCAGCCATGCACAAAATTTCCCTTAAAGGCCGCGACACCGCCTAAAAATCCCGGGGCCCAATAGTCATTGACAACGATTTCGATTTTAGGCATCGGCAGCGCATTCCCTGAAAAAATATAGGAGCCCGAACTCAAGGTTGTGTCGGTTAGTCCTTGGATGTATTTCCGTCGGCCCACCGACATTTCAAAAATGCCAAATTTTCCTTTGATATACGCTTCTTGTAATAAAAACTCCGATTTTGTCTCCGCTAAATTCACGCGCGCGCTAACACCCATGCCCCAGTCGGCGCGCCGACCCTTTCGATAATCCATCTTCGCCAACAATCCCGCATTCCAATAACTCTCCCAAGTAGGAACCTCGCCAAACTGATTCGCCCGTAACCAAAAGGGCGTATAGGTGCCCGAGGTATATCCACCACCCATCGAAAAAGCCGAAGCATAGGTCCGCTCCTGCGCTAAAAGCCCAAACGAAAGCAAATTCAGCATCGTAAATGCTGAAATCCAAATGCCACGAAAAAGAGCCTTTCCTTTATTCATTTATTCTTTTGTGTGGGCCAATTTAGCCACTAATTCAAATCCTAAACTTTCAATCCGCAAGCGAACCTCATTCTTATTCTTCAATCCAACCACCTCGGCTGTTTTGCCCTTTAATGGACCCGTATCAATCGTAATAAAATCGCCAACCTGAACCGAAGATCCCACAAAATCGACTTCGACGTGATCCGACAAAAACCGTTTAATCGCCAAAATCTCCTCATCTTGAATCATCGCCGGTTTGCTCAACCAATACACGAAATTCACCACTCCAAAGGTCTTTCGAACCACTTCGCCTTGTTTGACTAAATTAATATCCACAAAAACATAGGACCGAAACAAAACCTCCTCGACGATTTTTTTGCGATCCGACCACTGCTTCTTA